>JACCXL010000224.1 GCA_013697015.1 Chthoniobacterales bacterium
GAATTCGCAGACATATTCGTGTGAGCTCGCCGGGGAACTGCAGAATATCGGCGACTACCGGGCGTCGTTGCCCGCCTGGATCCAGCTAACGAACGGCGCCCTTAAATTCAACTGGACCGGCGATGGAGCCAGGCAAGAATCCTACGGCACCGTGCGCGCGGAAGCACATGCCCTCCGGTGGGACACGCGACTGGCGGCGCCCGTCTTTGATCTCGAAGTAGATGCAGTTTACTCACCCGAGAGCGTATTCTTTCGGGAGCTGCATCTCGCGAACGCAGACGCTTCCTTCGATGCCTACGCGACGATCGCGAAAAACTACCTGCAGTTTCAGGCGATTCGCTTCGCGCTCGCGGGACAGCCGAAAATCGAAGGCACGTTTTTCGTCCCATTTTCGTTCTCGCGTTTTGTTAAAAATCGAAATATTCCGCAGGCGCTTGCATCGGAGTCCAGCATCGATGCTGATTTGCGCATCAGCCCGATTGATTTGGGCGAGCTGAGCCACGCGTGCGGCGGCAGGGTCGCGCTCGCCGGAAAAATCGATGGTCAATTCGCAGCGTTCGGGACGCTCGTTGCGCCGGACGTGAACATCGAAGCGCATGTGCGCGATTATAAATCGGACGCTGGGAACATCTTCTCCGGCGACGCGAATCTCTCCACGCACGCGCAGGGACTCCACTTGCAGGCTTCGATCAGGCCAGCCGGCTCAACGCCGGTGGAACTCGAAGCCGGCGTCCCATTCCGAAGTGCAGTCGACCCGTTGCGATATTTGATCGAGATGGACAAACCGATCGCTGCCCGTGTCGACACGGCCGGCCTGGTTCTGGAAAAGCTCCCTCTCTTCTCGCAGCTTCCTCCGCGAATGAGACGCGCGATGGCCGCGAAAATCTCGGTCGGAGGCACGGCGCGACATCCCGTCATCAACGGGAAATTGCAGATGAAAGATCTCGGCCGCGTGGACAAAACGGTGTCGGCAAACATTGATTTCTCGGGGCGGGAAGCTCGCATCGATCAGGCGATATTTCGGATGGAAAACCGGACAGCTACCCTCCGTGGCGCAGTTAAGTTTGACGACCTCGCCTTGATCTCGATGAAGTTGACACCGCAGAATAGGATCGGGATGGCCGCTCCGGCCCATACTCTCCCCTGCATCGCAGCCGTTCGCCTGGTCTCCCCCATCGTTTCTTCAACCGCGAAGCAATGGGAGATTTCCGAGGGGGAATTACGCGGCGGGATACCCAACCGCAACTGGACTCTCACGTTAACCGAACGAGAAACCGAACCTGGAGAGGAAGGGTTGCCCGGAAAAGAAATTCCCACGCACACGCAAGCCTTCGAACTTTGCGGCGGCGATTCCAATAACGCGGGGTCGTTGGATCTCCAGATCGGCGCTCCCGCACAAAGATAGCTGAGCTTTTAACTGACAGTTGTCAGCGCAGCTCGGTTCTCCGACACCGAGGACAGCCACGGCGCGAGCTTCTGCTCCAGTTCAGGCGTGAGGCCAACGTGGCAGTCCCGACCGGCCGCGATCCGCAAGGGGACACCGTTCGTCCTCTCGAATTCGAGTACGACATGTCGATCGCCGGGCGAATTGGATAGCAGATCACGAATTCTCCGCAGATCATCAGCAGAAGTGCCTTCAGGCAGGCGGAGCACTAATGGTGAAACACTTTCCTCACGAACGCGCGAAGTTTCACTCGGGCGATCACCGCTGGGGAAGCGCGGAGTCAACGGTTTTACCTTTTGCGCAGTGGCACGCATCGCGTCATCGCGTTTATCAAGTGTTCCCTGCACCGCGATGACACGCGCAGGCACGAGAGCGTCGGAGACCATCACGTAGACTTCGTTCCAGATGACGATCTCGAGCAGACCGGAAAGATCTTCCACAAACACAACCGCAAATGGTTTGCCTTCCCTCTTGGTGAATTTCTTGTCCACCTGCGCGATCACTCCCGCCACGCGAAATGTCGCTCGATCCGCCAGATCACTGAGAGATGCGATCGACTGATAGCGGCCGGCTGCGATCACCGCGGCGTAAGCATCGAGCGGATGTCCGGTGACATAAAATCCGAGCAGCTCCTTCTCGAATGCCATCCGTTCTTGTTCCGTCCAGGCGGCGATATTTCTCGCGACCGGATTCGAGAGCGGCGCTGACAGATCGTCAAACAACGAAACCTGGCCGCAGGCCCGATCGCGATGCGAAGCGGAGGCCGCCGCGAGGGATTCTTCGACGCAGGCGAACAGTTCTGCCCGTTCCCGCTTGAGAAAATCGAACGCCCCGCACTTTACCAGGCTCTCGAGCATCTTGCGATTAGCGATGCGCGAGTCCAGCCGGCGACAAAAATCCTCCAGGGACAAAAACGGTCCGTGCTTGTCGCGCTCAGCGATGGCCGCTTCCATGGCGCCTTCTCCGACATTTTTGATGGCCGCCAGTCCGTAGCGAATGCCGGTGGAACCGGCGATGGGGGCATTCTCCAAAACTTCGGGCGTGAATTTCAGCGCGCTGCGATTTACATCGGGCGGCAGAATCGGAATGCCCATCCGTTTACATTCTCCGACGAAGACGGCGATTTTTTCGGTGTTGTTGATTTCGTTGCTCAACAAACCCGCCATAAACTCGACCGGGAAATTCGCCTTCAGATAAGCGGTTTGATAGCTGATCAAACCATAGGCGGCGCTGTGGCTCTTATTGAATCCATAGCCGGCGAATTTCTCGAGCAAATCGAAGATTGCGTTCGCCTTCTTCTCCGGAATTTTGTTCGTGCTCTTGCAACCGGCAATGAAGTTCGCCCGTTCTTGCGCCATCTTCTCGCGATCCTTCTTGCCCATCGCGCGACGCAGGAGATCGGCCTGGCCTAACGAGTAACCAGCCAGCCGGTTGGCCGCTGCCATCACCTGTTCCTGATAAATCATGACGCCATAGGTGTCGGCGCAGACCTCTTCCAGGAGTGGATGCTCGTACTTGATCTTGGTCAGTCCCTTTTTCCGTTTGATGTAATCGGGAATCAGTTCCATCGGGCCCGGCCGATAAAGCGCGATCAAGGCGATGATGTCGTCGATTTTCTGCACATCGAACTGCTTCGAGAGCCCGGTCATTCCACCGGATTCCATCTGAAAAATACCGATCGTCTCGCCGCGATTGTAGAGCCCGAACGTTGCTGGATCATCCAACAGAACGCGCGCGAGCGAGAAGTCGGGCCAGCGCGCCCGGATCAGCTTCACCGTATCGTCGATGACCGTCAGCGTTTTCAACCCGAGAAAATCCATCTTGAGCAAACCGAGGTCGTTCAACGGCCCCATCGCAAACTGGCTGATCACGTCCGTGCCTTTTGTGTCGCGGCAGAGCGGGATATATTCCGAGAGATCACGATCGCCGATCACCACGCCCGCGGCGTGAACACCCGCATTTCGCGACAGCCCTTCCAGAACACTGGCGTAATCCCAGAGCTGCTTCGTCGCCGGCTCGGTTTCGATTGCCTTCTTTAATTCCGGCGTTTTTTCCGCGGCGGCAGCGAGCGTGATGTTCAGCTCGTTCGGGATCATTTTCGCGATCCGATCGGCCTCACCATAGCTGAGCCCCATGACGCGACCGACATCGCGCACGACGCTCTTCGCTTTCAGTTTGCCGAACGTGATGATCTGCGAAACACGGCGTTCGCCGTATTTTTGCCGCACATAGTCGAGGACTTCACCGCGTCGCGCTTCGCAAAAAT
>JACCXL010000265.1 GCA_013697015.1 Chthoniobacterales bacterium
CGTCCACCGCGCACTGCGACGCGAGGGCTTCGAACTTCAGGAGGTGCGCCGACGCGGCCGGTGGATCGCGCTGGCGGCGATCACGAGCGACCAAAAAGCCAGTTGACGCCAGGAAAGCGCGCCAGCTACGTTCCCCCACCCTTAGGCGGACTTCGATTTTCCTGCATCGACGCGGTTGGATCTGTTGAGCCGCTCACGAATTCCATGCAGGCGGAAGAACTTTCCTACGTCATCGTCACGCCCTATTCGATGCGCAAATCGCGCACCGGCGGGATCATTTCACGGTTGATCTCGCGCACTGGGCTCGACGTCGTGGCGACACGCATGTTCGCACCGAGCGACGAGCTTGTTCGGCGCCACGCCCAGACAATCGTGACGGCAACCGATTCCCGGCATCGCGCGACGCAGGAACTGATCCGCAAATACGTGCTCAAAAATTTCACAGGAATCGTAAACGGGCAGCGCGCTCGCGTGATGATGCTGATCTTCAGCGGGAAGGGTGCCATCGAAAGAATTCATCATGTGGTCGGGCATATCGTGCACGAGCGCACCAGCGGCGAAACGATTCGGGATACCTTCGGCGATTACGTGATCGACGACGCAGGCCAGGTGACTTACTTCGAACCGGGCGTGCTGACGTCATTCGATCCGAAAGGGATCGAAGCCGATCTCGAGCTGTGGGCGGAGTTCTCGGACAGCGACGGAGGAATTCTCGAAAACGTGATCGCGTTCCCGGCCGGAGCGAACGTCGAAAAGACACTCGTCCTGATCAAACCGGATAATTTCAAATTCCCCAATTCACGGCCGGGCGGGGTGATCGAGGTTTTCTCACGCACCGGTCTCTACATCATCGGGTTCAAGGTGCACCGCATGAGTGTCGGACAAGCGGAGGAGTTCTACGGGCCGGTGTTATCGGTGTTGGAGGAGAAACTGGGCGAGGGCAAGGGGCGCGCGGCCTGGGAAGACATCGTCGAGTTTATGTCGGGCGGAAGACCGAGCGCGATCAGCGGCGACGGGCGGAACGCCCCCGGGACGGAGAAGTGCATCGCGATCGTGTATCAGGGTGAAGATGCCGTCCGCAAAATCCGAGAAGTTCTTGGGCCGACCGATCCGAGCAAAGCCCCTCCGGGATCCATCCGGAAGGAGTTTGGGCAGACCATCATGATCAACGCCGCACATGCGTCGGATTCGGCCGAAAACGCGAAACGCGAGATGACAATCGTGAAAGTGGAAGAGAACAACTTCAAACCTTTGATTGAAACTTTCTACAAGCGCCAATAGCTTGCGCTCCCATTTTGCAAACCCTGATTTCAGATTCTACGGCCATGGAAATTTCCGCGCGCGCAGCTCAGCTGACCCCCTCTCTCACTCTCTCGATCGACAGCAAGGCGAAGGCCATGAAAGCGGAGGGCATAGACGTGTGCGGCTTCGGCGCCGGGGAGCCGGATTTCGATACCCCGGATCATATCAAACAAGCCGCCATTCAGGCCCTCGAAGCCGGCTTCACGAAATATACGCCGAGCGCCGGGCTGCCGGATTTGCGGCAGGCGATCGCGGAGAAATTGGCGGCCGATAATCAGCTCTCCTACAAGGCGAGCCAGATCGTCGTGACCAACGGCGCCAAGCATGCCTGCTACAATGCCATTCTCGCTACCTGCCAGGGTGGCGACGAGGTCGTGATTCCGGCGCCCTATTGGGTCAGTTATCCGGACATGGTCCATCTCGCGGGGGCGGATCCAGTCATGGTGCCGACGACCGAGCGTAATGGCTGGAAAATGCGCGCGGTGGACTTTGAGAACGCAATGACCCCGCGGACGAAGATGTTGATTTTGAACACGCCGGGAAATCCGACCGGCGCGGTTTATACACGCGAAGAACTCCAAGCGATCGTTGAAATCGCGGCGCAGGAGGACATCTACATTCTGGCTGACGAGATCTACGAAAAACTCGTTTATGACGACGTCCAGCACGTCAGCGTCGCTTCCGTTTCAAAGGAAGCGGCGGACCTCACGATTACGGTGAACGGTTTCAGTAAAGCCTACGCGATGACCGGTTGGCGGCTGGGTTACCTGGCCGCGCCGGAAGCGGTGGCGAAAGCGGCCGAATCGATTCAGAGCCACAGCACCTCACATCCGTGTTCGTTTGCGCAACGCGGCGCGCTGGCGGCGTTGAAAGGCGACCAACAGCCGCTCGCGGACATGCGCGATGAGTTCAACATGCGCCGCTCCTACATGTACGACCGCGTCACAAAAATTCCGAACATCACGGCGGTAAAACCGGAAGGCGCGTTTTATATCCTGGTGAACATCAGCCAGCTCGGTCTTTCCTCGCAGAATTTTGCAGACCGTCTTTTGAGCAAGGCGAACGTGGCGGTCATCCCGGGTGCCGCTTTCGGCGATGATCGGACCGTGCGGCTCAGCTACGCGACAAGCATCGACATCATCAAAAAAGGTCTCGATCGCTTTCAGGATTTCTGCCGCACGCTGTAAGCGCGAGCGGCACAGCCCGGCCGCAGAGACTCTCGTAGCGCGGCGGGCGCGACTCAGACGCGATGGAACCGTACCCCGGAAAAACGAACGGTTACCTCGCCCTGATCCTGCACGCGCATCTGCCCTTCGTGCGCCACCCAGAGCGGGAGCAGGTGCTGGAGGAGGATTGGCTCTTCGAGGCGCTCACGGAAAGCTACATCCCGCTTCTCGTCATCCTGCAACGCCTGCGGCGCGACGGCATTCCGTTCAAACTGACGATGAGCGTTACGCCGTCGCTTTGCGCGATGTTGAACGATCAACTGCTCCGCGAACGCTATGTGCGCTATCTCGAGCGCGCCATCGAGCTGGCGGAACGCGAGTTTGAACGGAATCGGAATCATCCCGCGCTGCGTGCGCTCTCGCTCTTTTACCGCGATCGTTTCAGCGAATGCCGGCGCTGGTTCGTGGATGAATGGCGGGGCGATTTATTGTCCGTCTTCCGGCAGTTGCGGGAAAGCGGCTCACTCGAAATTATCGCCTCCGCCGCCACGCATGGATTATTACCGCTTCTGCTGCAATCGCCCACCGCCGCGCGCGCGCAGGTGCTCATCGGTTGCGACGTTTACCGCGAGGTCTTCGCAGCCGAACCGAACGG
>JACCXL010000285.1 GCA_013697015.1 Chthoniobacterales bacterium
GGAGCCGCCTTGTCCTCGACCACGTACGTCCGCGCGTCTCAAGCAACGGTCGCGCTCGCGATGCTGGTCGGCTTCGCGGGCGTGGGAGGATTGGTGGCTGCCTGCTTGAATCTTTTTCGCGCCACGCGCCTTTCGCTCCTCAACATTTCCGAGGAAGCAGCGCTGATTCGTCAGCGCGAGAGCGAGCGACAGAGACGCGCGAACAGCTAGCGCTACGGTCGTTCGTCTATCGGAACAACTTTTTTCCCGACCGGCTCGCCCACGTATTCACTCAAAGGCCGGTAGAGGCGGTTGTCTTCGAGTTGTTCCAAAACGTGCGCACACCAGCCCGAGCAGCGGGCGATCGCGAACACCGGAGTGAAGAGATCCGTCGGAATGCCTAACGAATGGTAAACCGTCGCGGAATAGAAATCGACGTTGGCATTCAAATTCTTCCGTTCCTTCATCAGCTGCGCAATCCGCTCCGACATCCGAATCCATTTCGGTTCGCCGAGTTTTTCGCTCAATTTCACCGCCATGGCGCGCAGATGCGGCGCGCGCGGGTCCAGCGTCTTGTAAACCCGGTGCCCGATGCCCATGATTTTCTTCTTCTGCGCGAGCTGCGCTTCGATGTAGGCGTCGACTTTTTCTTCGGTGCCAATTTCCTCGAGCATGTGAATGACACCCTCATTCGCGCCACCGTGCAGCGGTCCTTTCAACGTTCCGATCGCAGAGGTGATGGCGGAATAGAAATCTGTCAGCGTGGAAATTGTGACTCGGGCGCTGAACGTCGATGCATTCATCCCATGATCGGCATGCAAAACAAACGCCACATCGAGCGTGTCTGATGCCTCTTTTGCCTGCGGCTCGCCGCACATTAAATAGAGGAAATGCTGCGCTTCGGTGAGATCGTCGCGCACTGGCGGCAACGACTTGCCGTTGCGCGCGCGATGGAAATACGCCGCGATTACTCCCATCTTCGCCGTGATGCTGCGCGCCCGCCTTTCGTTAACTTCGCGGGTCGCTTCCTGATCCATTTCAGAATCGTAAAGCCCGAGCATGGAAACTGCCGTGCGCATGACGTCCATGGGACCAGCGGTTTTCGGCGCCGTCTTAATGAAGTCCACCACTGGTCCAGGCAGCTCACGTTCGGCGCGCAGGGCACGGGTAAACGCGTCCAGTTCAAGACGGTTCGGAAGCTTATTCTTCCACAAGAGGTAGACCACTTCCTTGTAACTCACCTTGCCGGCGAGCTCGTTGATGTCGTAGCCGGCGTAAATCAGCTGCCCCTTGTCGCCAATTACGTCGCTCAGTCGCGTGGAATTCGCGACGATCCCTTCCAGTCCTTTTGACGTTATTGGCATGATTCTATCGGCGCTCCTTCATCCGCTGAATGAGCGTATCGGCCATTGTCGCAGGTGTATCGGCGACTGCAATTCCGGCAGCCTTCAACGCTTCGATTTTACCGGCCGCGGTCCCTTTACCGCCTGAGACAATCGCACCGGCATGGCCCATGCGTCGGCCCGGCGGAGCAGTCCCGCCCGCGATAAATGCTGCCACCGGTTTCCGGCAATTTTGTTGAATCCACTCGGCCGCTTCTTCTTCCGCTGATCCGCCGATTTCGCCGATCAAAATCATCGCCTCGGTTTCTGGATCGTCATTGAAAAGTTTCACGGCATCGAGATGCGACATGCCGTTGATCGGATCGCCCCCAATGCCTATGCAGGTGGACTGGCCATGCCCACGCGAAGTCAGCTGCCACACCGCCTCATACGTTAGTGTGCCCGAGCGCGATATCACCCCAACCTTTCCCGGTTTGTGAATGTAACCCGGCATGATTCCGATCTTGCATTCACCCGGCGTGATGATCCCGGGACAATTCGGACCGATGAGCCGCGAGGTCCGCCCGCGCATCCACGCTTTTACCCGCATCATGTCCATCACCGGAATGCCCTCCGTGATGCAGATGACAAGCTCCATCCCTGCGTCCATCGCTTCCAAAATCCCATCGGCCGCACCCGCTGCCGGCACGAAAATCACCGACACATTGCAGCCGGTTTCCGCGCGGGCTTCAGAGACGGTGTCGAACACCGGAACCTTTTTGTCGAAGAGCTGGCCGCCCTTGCCGGGCGTAACGCCGGCGACGACGTTCGTTCCGTATTCCATGCATTGACGCGTATGAAATCCGCCGGCGGTGCCGGTGATTCCTTGGACGACGAGGCGGGTGTTTTTGCCGACGAGAACGGACATGTCTTTCTAGGGAGTCTTCCGTTTGTGGACGAGCAGCTTGTTGCCATCGGGATCTCGGAATTGCGCCATCCAGCAGACCGGCGTCTCGATTTTTTCCATTTCAAATGTAACACCCTGTTCCTTAAGCCGCGAAATCACGGCGTCGATGTCATCGACTTCGAACGCGATCGAGGTGCCATCGCGCGACGGCTTCCAATCAGGGTGACAACCAACGCCGATCGTTGTCGCTCCGATCTCATATTCGATCCACGCACCGCCCAACGCGGTCTGACCGGGTTTCAGCTCCAGCGTTTCCTGATAAAACTTCCGAGACCGCTCGGCGTCGGAAACAGCGATGGCAACAAAGGCGACTTCCCTGATCATTTCGTTAGGCGTCTCTCAGTTTGTGAATACCGATCTTGTTGCCATCGGGATCCTGCACGACTGCGATGTGGCAGACGGGTGATTCGAAAGGCTCCCAAAAGAATTTCACCTCGGCCGATCGC
>JACCXL010000289.1 GCA_013697015.1 Chthoniobacterales bacterium
AACCTTGGCTCGATCGAGCAACGAATCGTAACAAGCGATGCGCACGTCCATCGCCACGCGGTCTGTAATGGCCTGCAGTTCACATTCCTGTTTTTCAATATTCAGCCGCGCAATCGCGTTCTGAGCGGAGACCGCGCCACCTGTGTAGAGGTTCTGCACCACGCGCACGGAAGCGTTATAATCCTGATCGCGGAGGCGAGATTCCGCCTGATGTTCGCGCTGGCGCGCCAGACCGGTAGAGATCACAGCTGGCAAAAAACCGGCACGCGCTTCGATCAAACTTCCGCGCGCTGCTTCCACCTGTTTCCGCGCCACCGCAATATCGAGGTTTTGCCTTTTCGCGATCGCAACCGCTTCTTCCACAGTGTAACTCCTCGCAGCGCAACGACCTAAGCTGCACAATCCGAAAATTGCGAACGCGAGAACGGTGGGGAGGCAACGTCGCATCAGCTTACTCTGCATCGCGCGACTCTTTTTCAATAACATTCCCGCGATGGATAGCCTTCGCATCAAGCCCAGGGGCTATAACGATCATAAGTGAAGAATGGGGTGCGGTGACGTATTCGCCTATTCTGCATCACGGCCTTTTTTCAATCAAAATCCCAGGAACGGGTGGCCTCGGGATTCGCGGATCACCACGGATCTTGCGGTGTCATTTCGTTGTCAAAACGCTGCGGCGGGAGCTTCTCCAGCCGGACCCATTCGATTTTCAATTCAGCGGGATCGTACATGAGCAGCTTGCCGAGCGCGGTGGAAAACAGGCCCGCTGCGACCTCGAACCCGGTAATCTCACAGACCGCTTTCCAGTAGGCCGCGATCTGCGGCCGGTAGCGCGCCCGAAGTAGTTCATCTTCGCCATTCGCGACGCGATTTGTTTTCCAATCGAGAAGCAGGCAGCGCTTCCGCTCGTCCTCGATTAGAAGGAGATCGATCACACCTTCGAGCGCAGCGCGGCTGTTGATGCTCCAGCTGAAAGGAAATTCTGTGTGCGCCCGAATCGTCGGCGCGGAGAGAAAGCGCGTGATCGTTGCTTCATTGAACAAACCTCCCCGGACGCGCTTCCATTCAGCGGCAGAACGAACGTTGTCCGGCGAACGCGGTTGGCGTTCCTGAAAAATTCGATCGGCTTCGGGCAGACCAATGCGCCATTCCAGATTTTGCAAGAGCGAGTGCCACCAGCGGCCATACAGAGTCGCCGGGCTGTCGGCCGCGGAGCGCAGGTGAAGTGCGACTGAGGGCGACGCTGCGCGCTCTGTCTCGATTTCTTCCAAGGCCAATTCCGGGTCGTAGGCGCTCGGATTACGTTTGTGGACGAACTCTTCCGCGCGGCGGAGCGCTTGTTGCTGCTCTCTTCGATCGATTGGCCGTAGCGCAGAGAACAAATCTTCGGCCTGCTCTCGCGCCTTCAATGTCGCTTCCGCCGTGCGCGCGCAAGTCTCCGCGATCGTCCCGATTCTCGCAAAGATCGCAGCGTGTGATTTAGCGTCTGCTTCGAAATGCTTTAGCTGCGCGGTCGGCGGGATCGCCCCCTTGGAGTTGAGGAAAAGTTCCCGGTCGTGTGCGAGCACGAGCGTATGACGCGCGCGCGTCGCCGCCACGTAGAGGAGCCGCGCCATTTCCTGCTGCACGGCAACCTTGGTGGCGCTCCGGACTTCGTCGGGAAAATCTTCCTTGTTCAACGCGACGAGCGGCTCGTTCGAACCTGGGATCTTCAAGATGCAGGGATAGCGCGGCGATGGAGGTATGATGCCGCGACCGAGAAAAGGCAGGATGACTGCCTGCCATTCGGAGCCTTTCGCCTTTTGCGCGGTGATGAGTTGGATTCCTTCGTCGGCAGATAGGCGAACGTCCCGCTGCATGAGGAAATCGGCGCGAAGCTTGACGGCGAAATCCGAGAGCGTGGCACCGTTTGCTTCCGCTTCGGCCGCGAGCGCGAGGAGCGCGTCGAGTTCGCGTGCGAGATTTGGGAAATCTTCCGGGGGCAAGGATGCGAGTCTTTGGCGCAACTGCGTTTGCTCAACTAAGATGTTCAACGCATCGAACAGCGAGCGGGCTTCCATTTGCACCCGCGTTTCCGCCAACAGACGGAGCGGCGACGAAACAATCCCTGTGGCCCGTGATTCATGGTCGATGCGAAAGCGCCGGCCTTCGCCTTCCGCAAACAATGCGAGGTCGTGATCGGAGATCCCGAACACCTCGCGCAAGACACCGACGACCTCGTAGCTGTTGCGCGGATCAGACATGATCGTGCATAACGCCGTCAGCCAGGCATGCGCGGGATTGTCTCCCTTCACATCGCTTTCGGATTGGATCGCCGCTGGCAGACCGATCCGGCGCAATGCCGTGGCCAACATGCGCAACCAGAGCTTGCGCGGACAAAGAATCGCCACGTCGCGCCAGGAGTGCGCGCGCAATTTCTCCAGCCCCGTCGTTTTGATCCAAGCCGCGAGCGCGTCCGCTTCGATCTTTGCTTTCTGATAATCTTTGAGCTTCTCGCCGGGAGGCAAGAGACCGGCCTCGAGCGAAACGCGAACGACCTGCCCGGGCAGAACCTCGGGTCGCGGTTGCAACTCGACGAATTCAACCTGGCTCTCCCTGTTATTCAGAATCTCGCGAAAGGTCTCGTTAACGAATTCGACCTGCCGCTGATCGAGCCGGAATGTGACGGAGAATTTCAGTTCGTCTGCCGCATCGCCTTTCAGGAGCGCGCGGTGGATCGCGCGATAATTGTCCAAGTCCGCGCGGTCGCGATAAATGGATTGCTGGAAATCGCCGACCATGCAGAAGTGGCCGGGCTGCGGTGGCGCGGTTTGCGTGTCGAGCCAGCGCCCGGTCGCGTCCAGCGGGCGCGTGATCTCGGTGAGGACGGAGAACTGTGCGGGATCGGTGTCCTGCGCTTCGTCGAGAATGACGCGGAACTTTTCCTCGCGCACGCGGCGCGCCGCGGTCGGGTGTTGCAATAACTCATCCGCGAGCGCGATCTGATCGGCGTAGGTGACGACGCCGCGTTCGAGACGGAAATAGCGGTAGTCGCGCTGCACTTCGGCCGCTACAC
>JACCXL010000233.1 GCA_013697015.1 Chthoniobacterales bacterium
CGGCGGCCCCGATTCGTTCCCTCGCTGGCGGCAGATACCGCCCGCGCAATTCCAACCAGAATGCGATCTCGTCGACAGCTGTTGTTTGCAGTTCCGCGAAACGCGCACACGACGCGCCGTACAAGCAAAAGCCTTCTTCTTCCTTTCCCGAGCCTGCCAGCCCCATTGCCATTCCTTGCATTTCAGTCGCAGCTTCCATCTCGTTTCCGTAATCAAGCGCCGCGCGCAAGCTCTCTCCATAAATCGCGACGGCCTTGCTCGCATCGCCGCGCCACAACGCGCAGTCGCCCAGGTAATGGAGCGAGAAATGCACGAATTTCGCTTCGCCCTGTGCGCGGCCTTCGGCCAGCGTCTCGCGCGCGAGCGGTTCGGTCCGTTCGACATCTCCCAGGGCGACGAGCATTTGACCGACCGCGACGCGACCGCGTGTGATCAACTTCGCCGACCCAAGTTTGCGGTATGACTCGAGACAGTCTTCCATCGAGCGCAACGCTTCCGAGTATTCGCCCGCCATGAACTGCGAATACCCTATGCTTTCCAACGCAAGCGCGAGCTCCAACGGGTCACCATTTTCCCGCCACAACGCCAAGCTTTGGTCGGCCAGCGGGCGCGCAGCCGCAACTTCGCCGCTCCAATTGAGAATCATGCTCAAAGCCCACAAGGCGCGCGCCGTTTCACGCGAGCGTTCCGCAGGATTCAAGGCCAGTGCTTCCTCCAGCCAGCCTCTTCCCTCGCGGTAGTGCGACCGCAAGTGCCAGAACCAACCAAGCGCCGAGGCCAAGCGAAGAAGGTCTCGCGGCCGGCTCCGCACCCATCGGAGTGCTGCGCGGAAATCGTCGTGATTAGTTTCGAGCAGGGCGAGCGAAGAAGCCTCCTCTTCAATCCGTTGGGCGTAGGCACGCTCCGCTACAGCAAGGCAATGGGCAAAATGTCGTTCACGCGCGTCCTCTTCCTCGCCGGCTTCGGCCAGACGCTCCGCGCCGTACTGCCGCAATGTCTCTTGCAAACGGTAACGCAACGTTTCGTCGCTCAGTTGCTCAACTGTGACGAGCGATTTGTCGACTAGCGGCTCGATGTGATCCAGCGGATCGCCCTCCGGCCAGACCGCCTGCGCGGCGCTGAGATCGAAGCCACCGGCAAAGACGCACAATAGCCGGAAGAGCGCGCGTTCTTTTTCCGGAAGCAAATCGTAACTCCAATCGATCGTGGACCGCAGAGTCTGGTGTCGCCCATGGCCTCCGGTGAGAAGGCGGAAACGATCCGACAAACGGTCACGAATCTCCCGCGGCGCCAGCGCCTTGGCGCGTGCGGCGGCAAGTTCGATGGCGAGCGGAACTCCTTCGAGTGTTCGGCAAATCTGCGTGATCGCCTCCGCGTTCGTCTCTGTGAGGGCGAATCCCTGTCGCGCCGCCGCCGCTCGATCCACGAAGAGCTGGACCGCTTCGCACGCGCAAATCCCCTCAATATTTGTCGCCGATTCCGGCAACGACAACGATGGCACCCGCCACATCATCTCGCCCGGCAGCCCAAGCGGTTCGCGACTCGTCGCGAGCATGCGCACGCCTTCCCCGCTTCGAACCAATGCGGACACCGCCTCAGCGCACGCACTGATCAGGTGCTCGCAGTTGTCCAGGATGATCAGCGTTTTCGTTCCTTCGAGCGTTCGAACGAGCGCATCCACCGTGCTGACACCCTGCTCAATCTTTGCGCCGATCGCGCCGGCGATTGCGTCCACCACCAGCGACGATTCGCTCATCGGCGCAAGATCGACAAAGCGCACCCCGTCTGGAAAGTTCTCCAGCTCGTCCGCACCGACCTGGATGGCCAAGCGCGTCTTACCGCAGCCGCCCGAGCCGCAAAGCGTAACCACGCGGTGATTGTGGATCAGCGCCCGTACCGTTTCTCGTTCTCGCGCGCGGCCCACGAACGATGTCAGTTGGACCGGCAAATTCTGCCGGACATTGCTGAGCGACTTGAGCGGCGGGAAGTCAGCACGAAGCTCCGGATGCGCCAGCTGGAAGACATGTTCCATCTCGGAAACGTCTCGCAGCCGATGCTGCCCGAGATCGATGAGCGACGCGCCGTCAGGCAACGTGCCGCGCACAATTCCGGCGGTCACACTTGAGATCAAGATCTGCTCGCCATGTCCGATCGCTCGGATACGCGCGGCGCGATTGACGTGCGGCCCCCGGTAATCGGCGCCGGCTTCGCCCGTGTGAATGGCCATTCGCACGCGCAAAGGCACCTCGGCCGGCCAAGATTCTTTGCGGATCGCGCGCTGGATCGCACACGCCGCCGCCGCCGCATCGCTAGCGCGCGCGAAAACTGCGAAGACGCTGTCACCTTCACCCCGTTCCAGGATGATTGTCCCCTGATGCGTCGCGATGCAGTCCGCTACGAGCTTGTCATGTCGCTGGAGCGCGGCGCCGGTTTCGGTCGGATGTGCCTCCCACGCCCGGGTCGACCCTTCCATGTCCGTGAACAGAAACGTTACCGTTCCCGTAGGGCGCTGGGTCATGGGGCTTGATTATGAGACCGCCTCGAACCAGAGCAATATGGAAGTGATGTATTCCGCCGCCTCGCCCGTTCTCGAGGAACTCTTCTTGTCCTCCGTGGGGCGCCGTCGCCTTTGCCCATCAGGTGTTGCACGAGTAAAGGGTGGATGGAGCGGAGTGATTGAATCAGGAAAGTAGGAACACAGGAAAAAGGCATCTGCGTTTCTTTAGCTTCTTTCCTGCGTTCTTGATTTATCTTTTACAAGACAAAATGGCTTCAAACGAAACTTGCGCGCACATCGAGGCGATCACGAACATCACAGAGCCGATGGTTAACGAATAAATACTGCTTGGAATAAAAGTCCTAACCTTATAAACATCGGAATCCAAAACACCAATCTTATGTTCGACACAGGAACTACCGGCTTCATGCTTCTCGCCACGAGCCTCGTCATGTTGATGACGCCCGGGCTCGCTTTCTTCTACGGAGGGCTCGCCGGCAGGAGAAACATTCTCGGGATCATGATTCAGAGTTTCGTTTCCATGGGGATCACCACCATCCTGTGGTTTATCTGCGGTTACTCGCTCTGCTTCAGCGGCGACACCATGGGTGGGCTTATCGGCAACCTCGACAAGGCTTTCATGCACGGGGTGGACTTGAATTCTCCTTTCCCCGGGAATCACAAGCTGCCCGAGTTCGTCTTCATGGCTTACCAAATGATGTTTGCCATCATCACGCCCGCGCTGATTACCGGCGCCTTTGTCAATCGGGTAACTTTTAAGGCCTACCTCTTCTTTCTCGTTCTCTGGCAG
The DNA here is from genome assembly GCA_013697015.1 of Chthoniobacterales bacterium. Lineage (GTDB taxonomy): Bacteria > Verrucomicrobiota > Verrucomicrobiia > Chthoniobacterales > UBA10450 > JACCXL01. The sequence continues at coordinate 3,309 of JACCXL010000233.1, forward strand.
TTGCTGGTCTATTACCCGTTCGCACACATGGTTTGGGGCGGCGGATTGCTCGCGCATTTGGGCGTGCTCGATTTCGCCGGCGGCATTGTCGTCCATGCCACGGCCGGCTTTGCGGCGCTCGCTTCTGTCTTTTATGTCGGGCGTCGCCGGGACAGGGGATCGCCGCCGAACAGTATCCCGCTCATCGCCATCGGCACCGGCTTGCTCTGGTTTGGATGGTATGGCTTTAACGCCGGCAGCGAATTGGATGTGAACGCGATCACCGGCCTGGCCTTCTTGAACACGGACGTCGCCGCGTCGTTCGCTGCCATCATGTGGCTAACGATTGAATGGAGCGTGCAACGCAAGCCTAAATTCGTCGGGCTTCTGACTGGTGCGGTCGCAGGCCTGGCGACAATCACGCCGGCGGCAGGTTTTGTTTCGTTACCGTCGGCGGCCATCATCGGCATGGCGGCTGGATTGGTCTGCTATCTCGCGGTTCATTTGAAGAACAAGCTCGGCTGGGATGACGCGCTCGATGTCTGGGGTGTACACGGAGTTGGCGGGGGGCTCGGCGTGATTTTACTCGGAGTTTTTGCCTCGAAAGCGATGAATGCCGGCGGCGCGGATGGACTGCTGGCCGGCGGGACCCACTTCTTCGTTGTGCAATGTCTCGCGATCGTGGGCGCGTCGCTCTATGCGTTCCTCTTCAC
>JACCXL010000367.1 GCA_013697015.1 Chthoniobacterales bacterium
GCCTCGAGCCTCTCACGCGCGAAGTCGCTCACTGGCTGATCCTCTTTCTCCAACAGACGGCGACTGCGCTGGAGGAGGGTAATTTTCGCGCCGAGCCGCGAGAACGCCTGTGCTAATTCGCAGCCGATCGGTCCGCCGCCGAGGATGAGCATTGCATCCGGCTTTTCAACCAGTTCATCGAAAATCGTTTCGTTCGTGAAATAGCGGATGTCGCCTAAACCCTCGATCCGCGGCAATGCCGCCCGTGTTCCGGTAGCGATGACAAAGTTCTTCGCGCGCAGCTTTTGTCCTTCCACAACTACTTCTTTCGGCGAAACGAAGCTCGCTTCTCCCAGAAATACATCCACGCCGAGTGATTCGAATCGCTCGACAGAATCATGCGGCGCCAATTCCGCTCGCTGCGCGCGCATGGAGGCGAAGATTGTCCCGAACGAATCGCCTGCCTTGGCCCCCTCGATTCCCCATTTCTTCGCGTCGCGAATGCGCTGCAAGAGGCGCGCGGAGCTGATCAGCGCCTTGCTCGGAACGCAGCCGAAGTTCAAACAGTCGCCCCCCATTTTGTGCCTTTCGATCAGAGCCACGCGTGCCCCGAGCGCTACCGCGCCGGCAGCGGTCACCAATCCGGCGGTGCCAGCTCCGATGATGACCAGATTGTAAGTCCCCTCGCCTTTTCTCATCGGGGATGTTTCCGCAGAAACAGTCCTCCGCGCTCTCCACGCAAATCACACCGCTGTGACGCGAGCAGATTCCGATCGGCACCCGCGAGATAGCGGCGCGTCAAATTGACGTCGTCGAGCGTCGTCGCGAATGGGCCGCGCCGCTCAAATCGGCGCGCGGAAGAAACTACCGCGGGAAGTAGACTGACGGTCTTCCCGAGTCCGCGCATGCGCCGGGAAAAATCGAGATCCTCGAACAGTGAAAAATCGCTGTACCCGTGCAACGCGTCGAAACCTTCGCGCCGGACAAAGATTGCCTGGTCGCCAAGATACCAGCCAAAGAAGCGGCCGCGCCATTTCGCCAGCCAGCAGGTGATCGCGAGAAAGAGCGAGCGCGACTTATATTTGCGCGCGAACGCACCGCCAACAACATCCGGGTCTTTCATCACCGCTTTGATTTTTTCGATCGCTCCCAGTGGAAGATTTGTATCCGCGTGGAGAAAGAGAAAAATTGCGCCGGTGGCAACGGAGGCGCCGAGATTCATTTGCCGTGCGCGATGCCGTTGTCGACTGCGGATCACCTGGCAACCCGCGCTTTCCGCAACGGCTTTGGTCGCGTCGTCGCTGCTTGCATCCACTACGATGACTTCGTCCTCCGCAGGCCCGAGCTGCCTCAGGCAGCGCGCCAGCTCCGCCGCGTCGTGACACGTCGGGATGATAACCGACACCGAGCCTGACGTTCGCGATTCAGGAGACCGGGTGTCGGAAACCATCAGGCACTAGACACTCGAAAAGTCCGCGCGCCCCATAGATTCAGTTTTCGCGGAGCAGCGCGGTCCAACTGATCCAATCAGCTGTTTTTCGAGAGTTTGTCTAACAGCAGCTGAGGCGCCGTGTAGAGACGTCCGTGTCCGCCCTGGTCGTTCAGGCCCCAATTGTATGACTTGAACTTCACTTCGTAGCCTGGCTTGCGCAAAAACGCGCGATCTGCCGCCGGAGCATATCGGGCCAGAATCTTCGGCGTCCCGCCCGCTTTATCAAAATCTTTCTTGTACCACTTAAAAAGACTCGAAACTTTCACCGCATTTTTGTTGGGATGATACTCGTTGAGGTCGGATCGGCTCAGCCATCGGATATAGGCGTTATCGATCTGCCCATCCAGCTCACCGGTCGTGTAGGCGCCGCGGCGCAGTGGTGGACAACTCCTCGCTGCGCAAACCAGAACCGCATGCGCCTTGTAACCAAGCTGCGGCACCAGCGTACCTTTCTCGATGTCGTTCAGGGAAACTTCTCTTCCACCGATGCGATGCCGTTTCGCGTCAAAGGAATGCTGCAGTGACCAAATACTTTCGGTGGGATAATTGCGCAAAATCCATTGCATCGTCGACGCGTTGTAAGCGTTGATTAGTGACGCGGCTTTTTCATTGCCTTCCGCGTTCGCGCCGCCCGTGGAAAATTCCTTCAGGTAGCTGTCGAGGGCGGCGAGATCTTTCGGATTTTTCGCCCAGGCGCCATATGCCACCAGTCCCTTTTCATCGACATATTTTTTCAGCAACCGGTCATAACCGGAATGGTTGATCCCGGCTGGAACATTGACTGGATTTGCCTTCTTTTCCCCCGCCTCGACGCCAACAGCCGCGAGCAGGTATGCACCTATCAGGAGAGCAAAGAGCTTCTTCATGCGATATGATTCGTGCGCAGGCGGGATTCGGACTCATTTAGCTGAGGCGAGCGACCTTTTCCCTCGAGCGCGTCCTTCCGAAAATCCGCGAATAGTCTACTCTTGCGGACCAAACCAGCCGATGACCATTCCCGATCCCATGCCCGTCCGAAATCCCGTGCTCGACGCGGCCGGTCCGGTCTTCGTCACGCTTTTCCTGGTCTTGGTTTTCATCCAATGGAAATGGCCGTTGCGGCGGCAACATTTCTCTGTGCTGCACCGGATCGTTCGCAATGCAGTGTTGGCCGCGCCATCGCTGGTAGCGTCACGGCTCGTGCTCGTGCCAATTCCGTTCTTCGTCGCGCTCTGGGCGAGCCAGCATCACTTCGGCCTCTTTAATCGCATCCCGCTGCCGCTCGTCGCCAGCATTCTTTTCGGCGTCGCGCTCTACGACTATGCCTACTATTGGTGGCACAAAGCGATGCACCTCGCGCCGTTCTTCTGGCGCTTCCATAATGTGCATCACACCGATCTCGATATGGACGTCAGTACTGCGAGCCGTTTCCACATCGGCGAAGTGCTGCTCTCAATTTTTTTCCGCGTTGCGGTCGTGGGTCTCCTCGGCTTCGGTGTCTGGACGCTCGCGGTTTACGAATTGTGTTTCAGTGTCGCCAATCAATTCCAGCATTCCAACTGGCGCTTGCCGCTCCGCCTGGAACGCGTGCTGAACTGCCTCATCGTGACGCCGCGTATGCACGGAACCCATCACTCGATCGTGCAACGCGAGACCAACTCGAACTGGGGCACCGTCTTTTCGTTTTGGGACAGGTTGCACGGAACTCTGCGCATCGACGTTCCGCAGGATGCTATCACGATCGGCGTCGCCGCTTATCGCGATGAGCACGATCTGACATTCGGAAAGTTGCTCGCGCTGCCCTTTCGGAAACAACGGCCATGGAGATTGCCCGATGGCGAGATTCCCGAGCGCGCACCGAGAATCACGTCGGAGATCGCGCCTTGATTATGCGAGTGACGCGACCAGCGCAAATTTGTTAGCTGTCCGTTGGTAATTTCCTGCCAGTCCTCGGGCCGGGCGCTGTTTGGGATCGCCGCTCTTGTCGCAGGCGGTATGCTACGTGCATGAACGATCCCATTGCGGGTACCACTCAAGAAACCGAGGCGATGCCGGCTGATGTGGTCGTGCGCGGCAAGGCGCACGAATTCCTGCAGGAGATCGTCAGCGGTGCGCACCACTGGGAGGCCGACGAGCCCGTCAGCGTGGGCGGCACCGATGCAGCCCCGACGCCGTACGATTACCTGCTGGCGGGGCTGGGTGCCTGCACCTCCATGACCGTCGGCTTGTATGCGCGCCGGAAAAAATGGCCGCTGCAGAATGTCACGGTGTCACTGCGGCACGGACGCATTCACGCGAAGGATTGCGAAGAGTGCGTCACGAAAGAAGGAATGCTCGACAGAATCGACATGCAAGTTGAGCTGACCGGCTCATTGACCACGGAGCAACGCGCAAAGCTGATGGAGATCGCCGCGAAATGCCCCGTTCATCGGACGCTCTCATCCGAGATCGACATCAGGCTCCGCCCTGCGCAGACGTCACCTCCGTCCTGATCCACGGCTGCCAGCCAGACCGGATCCCGATCAACGCGTCACTCCTGAGGAAGACGCACAGCAGCAACAAACAATTCGGGATCGGTTCGAAAATTTGCCGCGCACAAGGTACGACGTTGCATACGACAACATACCGTCGAGAGTGCGGCCGATGAGTGCAGTGAAAACGCAAAGCGTTGTTGTCTATACCGCTATAGAGGACAGCAGAGAAGCGGGTCGCTCTTTGGGTGAGCAGATCTCAAAGGGTTTGGGAGGCGAGGCGCCGGACGCAGTGATCCTATTTGTCTCGCCGAAGTATGACGCCACGCTACTGGTTGAATGTGTGAGCGAGGGGTGCGGCGCAAAACAGATCGTCGGCTGTTCGTCGGCCGGCGAATTTACGAGCGACACGCACGGGGAAGGGAAGACGTGCGCAGTCGCGATCCGTTCGTCGCACCTTCAGTTCGCAGTTGGCATCGGCCATGGCATCAGCACTGACCGGCGCAAAGCGGCCGAAGAAATGGTGCGTGATTTTCGCTGCGGCGAAGATGGATCGAACGAATACTGTTCGGCGCTCATCCTGACCGATGCGCTCGCCGGCCATGCCGACGAGTTGATTGAAGAGCTGACCTTAAAAACCGGTGGTAGTCACCAGTTCTTCGGCGGCGGCGCCGGCGACGACGCGAATTTCCGCCGAACGCAGGTGTTCGCCGGAAAACAGATTGCGAGTGATGCCGCCGTCGCGCTGGAAATCATTTCCGAGAAGCCGATTGGGATAGGGGTGCGACACGGATGGACTCCGGCAACTGCTCCGATGCGCGTGACCGATTCACGAGGCGCGACCCTCGTTAGTCTGAACGCTTCGCCGATTCTGGACGTTTTTCACGAACACGCCCGGAGCACGGATCAGACCTTTGATGAAAAAGATCCGATGCCGTTCTTCTTGCACAACATTCTTGGTATCGACACTGGCGATGGCTTTAAACTGCGGGTCCCACTTACCGTTAATCCGGATGGCTCAGTCGTGTGCGCCGCAGAAATTCCGAACGGCGCCGCGGTCTGCATCATGAGCACCGATTCTGCCTCGGCACGCGAAGCGGCGGCGAATGCAACCCGCGCTGCGGTCGAGCAATTACACGGGCATCAGCCTGGTGTCGCGATATTCTTCGACTGTGTCGCCACACGGCTGCGAATGGGCCGGGACTTTGGCAACGAACTGGAAGCCCTCAAGGAGGTTCTCGGGGAGACGCAGTTCGCAGGTTGTAATACGTATGGACAAGTCGCTAGAACTTCAGGGCAATTCAACGGCTTCCACAACTGCACGGCCGTCGTTTGCGTCCTCCCGGCGTGAACGGAAATCCGCTCCCGGTGGGCGTCTGCTCTTGCTCGTCGCCGCGCTGACGCAGCCGGCGAACCGGCGCACCGCGGTCAGGGCTTTGGCCGAGCATGCCGGCGCGGAAGAGCTGCTCATTCTTATACCCGATCGGGAACTCGGTGTTTTGCTTCCGGCGCCAGGATTTCAACAGACGCTTTCGGATCCGAAACGCTGGCGCCAGTTTTTGGATCGATGCGTAGAAAAAATGTTTTATCAAGGCGAACTCTCTTTCCCGACCGCGGAAACAATCATGAGCGCGACAGGGTTTGCGGCGGACGGCGGATCGGTCGTCGTTTTCCTCGGTGGAGAGCACCGCATGGATGAAGCGATTGACATCAGCCTGCTCCTCCCCATTGTGGCGGCCGCTTTTGAAGGAGAGCGCCTCGCGGCAGTGCATGAAGCCAAAACCGCTGTCGCCAAACAGACGGCAACGCAGGCAAAACTGCTGGCTGATTCGCTGGACAAAGCCCGCAACGAACTTAGACAAACGCTCGCTGAAGCGCGCCGAGCCAATGCTGCCAAAGACCGGTTTCTAGCCGTCTTGAGTCACGAACTTCGCACCCCCTTAAATCCCGTCCTCCTGGCGGCGAGCGCGATGGAGACCGATCCGAATTTACCCGCGGAGATCCGCGCCGACATCTCGATGATCCGACGCAACGTCGAGTTGGAAGCCAAATTGATCGACGACCTTCTGGACCTGACTCGCATTGCCAACGGCAAGGTCCAGCTCCAACGCAAGGTTGTAGATGCTCATGAGCTCCTGCGAGAGGCGACCACTGTAATCCAAGCCGACCCGTCGTCCGCTCAGCCTGAAATCAGGCTTGATCTCGTCGCCACTTCTCATTGCATCGACGGGGATGCGGCGCGGATTCAGCAGGTGTTCTGGAATTTAATTCGCAACGCGGTCAAATTCACCTCAGCGGAAGGATGCGTGACCGTTCGGACCAATAATCCCAGCTCCGATAAATTGCGTATCGAAGTGATCGACAGCGGCATCGGGATCGCCCCGGAAGTGCTGCCGAAAATTTTCAATGCTTTCGAGCAAGGCGATCCGGAGATCAATCAGACGTTTGGCGGACTGGGGCTTGGCCTCGCAATCTCGAACGCGCTCGTAGAAATGCATGGCGGCACATTACGAGCAGAGAGTGCCGGGTTGGGCAAAGGCGCGTCCTTCATTTTCGAGTTGCCCGTTGTCGAACGCGGCGCAGAAGCTCTTGAACCAGCTCCTGCTTTGCTGGGCGCATCTAATCTTCGCCGCATTCTGCTCGTGGAAGATCACGCGACGACCGCCGCCTTGATGGTGCGGTTGCTGCGAAAGCGTGGGCACGAAGTGGTGCTGGCGCACACCAAGGCCGAGGCAATCGCTTTCGGGCTCGGCCAGAAATTCGATCTCGTCATCAGCGATCTTGGTCTGCCCGATGGCAACGGCTATGAAGTGATGGAGGCACTCCGATCGAATCCCGGCGTAGTCGGAATCGCTCTCACCGGTTACGGGATGGAAGCTGACGTCGCCTCGAGTGTGAAAGCCGGCTTCCAGTTTCACCTCACGAAGCCCGTCGACGCGCAAAAGCTATACCAGGCGATCGAGCAGATTGCGACGGCTCGACGCGCGTAGCCTACTTGCTGAGAAACGCTCGGTGGTTTTCCCAAGTCGTCGAGAACGACTCGCAAAGCACTACGGAGTGAGAAAGATTTTTCCGGTGTACGGGTCCTTGACGGCAGTTCCGCTTGGAAACCCGCGGACGTCGACATAACCGCCACCGGGTGAATACGGGCTAACGACGAAGCCTAGCCGATTCGGCACCGGGACACCATAAGGCAAATCGGCTCGCGCGACCTGACCGGGAGGAACGCTGGAAGCGGGACGCTCCGTTACGACCTTCGGCGGCTCGGCACTTGGCGGCGTTTCGCCACTTGGTTGTGAATCCTTCGTCGCGCCCGGTGCGCTGCGATCATCGTTTGCGCTACGATCCGTATCGTCCGCAGCGGCACCTTGAGCACCGCTCTTTCGTGTCGTTCGCCGTGGAACCGGAGTGTGGTGAGGGTGAGCGATCGAGCGACCGATGCGCTTTAGAAAATCAAATGGATCGGCTGCCGCCGGCTGCGCGCTCATCGTCGAGCCGATGAGACAAACTACCAAGATGGAAATCCTGCTTCTGTCGGCCATTTCGATGACTCAGGCGGGCTGCTTGAGACTTTCGCACTTTGCTTCGTAGCTCTCGATGAACTCCCCGATTTTTGCTTCGAAACCATTCTGCGCGGAATAGAGCGCACCGATTGGTTCAGAAAACTCCCGCTGCTTTAGTTCGTCTTCGATCGTCAAAGTGAGTTGGGCGAGCGTTTCGATATTAGCCCGGGAATGAAATTCCATCTCCTTGAGCTTGGAAAGTACGGCGACCGATTTTTCCAGTTCCTCGGGCGCATGTTCTCCCTTGGCACGCGCGGGGGTTGGCGGCGCGGCAGTCTCGGAAGGTTGATCGCCCGCCGCCGCTGTCGGCTGCTTTACTTTCCGGGATTTACGTCCGCGACCTGCAGCAGACTTCGCTTGCTCGGGCTGCTTTTCCTGAGCGACCTTTTTATCGTGCGCAACGTTTCGGGGATCTGACATGTGTAACTAATACACGATCAGGGGGGAGGTCGCATAGCCTGCTGCTGCTGCCGCCTAATCTCGTGAAGAAGCCGAGAATCATCTCCAGCCATTCGAGTGTGGGATTGTTTCTCCAAAGAAAACGCGATCGCGTTGTCGGGAAAGTTACCGCGAGCGTGATCTTCCCCACGAACTGCGGCGCGACGAAGCGTAACGCGGGAGGCCGCCATTGCGCTGGGTCGCTTCACCGCTTCCGCGCGCAGAATTTCCGGGCAACCGCGGCTCCGTTTTTGTTGGCCTGGAAAGGCGAACCTCTCCCCTGCCACGCTCTTCGCGTGGCGGGCCAGCCGCGTTGTAGTCGAACCCTTCGGCTTTCTTTCGCACGATCCCGCGACCGATGAAGCGCTCGAGCGAACGCAACTGGCCCTGATCTTCCGGCGTGACGAAACTGATCGCATCGCCCACCGCATGCGCGCGACCCGTGCGACCAATCCGATGGACGTAATCCTCCGAGTGCATCGGAAAATCGTAGTTCACCACGTGCGAAATCCCATCAACATCGATGCCCCGCGCCGCGATGTCCGTGGCGACCAGCACGCGCACCGCTCCCGACTTGAAATCCTTCAAAGCGCGCAGCCGTTGATTTTGCGAACGGTTCGAATGAATCGTGCCGGTCTTGATGCCGCTGCTCTCGAGCCGGCGCGCGATGCGATCGGCGCCGTGCTTCGTGCGGGTGAAGACCAGCACGGTGTCGAACTGCGGATCAGACAGCAGATGGAGAAGAAGCGCCGGTTTCAGATGAGGACGCACGTCGTAAACGAATTGAGTGACCGTCTCCGCGGGGTTCGCGCGGCGACCGATCTCGATAATCTTGGGCGAGCGTTGGAACTCGTGCGTCAGCTTCTCGATCTCCCGCGAGAGCGAGGCCGAGAACATCAGCGTTTGCCGTTTCTGCGGCAACGCTTTCACGATTTGCCGGATCGGCGGCAGAAAACCCATGTCGAGCATGCGATCGGCTTCATCAAGCACCAGGAATTCGATCCCCGAAAAATTGGTCTGCCGCTGGCCCATCAGGTCGATTAAACGTCCCGGCGTCGCGACGACAAGATCGACGCCGGAACGGAGCGCCTCGATCTGCGGGCGTTCGCTCACGCCGCCGAAAACCGTCGCCATCCGAAAAGGAAGATGTTTCGCATAGGCGCGTACATTC
>JACCXL010000376.1 GCA_013697015.1 Chthoniobacterales bacterium
GATGAGCTGGATGCGATCCTGACGCGGCTGCGCCGGATGGAGATCGATATCATCGAAGCTTCCGAGGTTGACCGCTACAAAGACGGCAAGAAGGACAGCGAGGAGGAAGAGGAAGAAAAGCCCGATACAAAGCTGGATATCCTCGACGATCCCGTGCGCATGTACCTGAAACAGATGGGGCAGGTGCCGCTCCTGACCCGGGAACAGGAAGTGGAAATTTCCAAACGCATCGAGGAGGCGGAGGCGATGGTGCAGCGCTTGATCAATCAGTTCGGTTTCATCGCATCGGCCCATCTGGAGCTGGCGCAGAAATTGAGCGAAGGGCGGGAGCGTTTCGACCGGGTGATTTTGGACAAGAAAATTGAGAGTCGCGAACGCTACATGAAGATGCTCCCGCGACTTTGCAAGCAAGTGGCAAAGTCAAACGCTTCACTGGCGCAGCGATACGCTCAACTGACCCACGGCTCGAGCCGCAAAGACCCGCAAAAAGTGAAGGCGTTCCAGAGAGCAGCCACTTCCCTGCAGAAGCTTTACCCTAAATTTTATTTCAAACAGAAGGTTACGGAGGAGTTTGTTCATTTGGCGGATGAGAAGTTTGTGCTCCTCACAACGCTGCGAGCAGAGCTGGCCAAGCGGCCGAAAGAATCCGGCGCGCGTTCACCGCTGGGCTTGAAAGTGCGCGAACTCGAGACCGCGCTCTGGCTCACCGGGGATGAATTCTCCGAGCAATATCAGGCGCTGAAGGGTTGGTTGCGGAAAGCGTTGCGGGCCAAGACTGAAATGGTGGAAGCGAACCTTCGCTTGGTCATTTCGATCGCCAAGAAATACACCAATCGCGGCTTGTCGTTTTTGGATCTGATCCAGGAGGGCAACATGGGCCTGATGAAAGCGGTGGAAAAATTCGAGTACCGCCGCGGCTATAAATTTTCCACCTACGCGACCTGGTGGATACGACAGGCGATCACGCGCTCGATTGCCGATCAGGCCCGCACGATTCGCATCCCCGTGCACATGATCGAGACGATCAACAAACTGATGCGCGTGCAGAAGCAGCTCGTTCAGGAGTACGGGCGCGAGCCAACGCCCGAAGAGGTGGCGGAAGAAATCCTCCTACCGGTGGATCGTGTGCGCGCGGTGTTAAAAATGGCGCAACAGCCGATCTCGTTACAGTCGCCCGTCGGTGAAAGCGAAGAAACAAACTTCGGCGACTTCATCGAAGACAAAGGGGCCGAGAATCCCAGCGACATGACCGCGATCGTGTTGCTGAAGGAGAAGATTAAAGATGTCCTGGAGACGTTGACTGAGCGCGAACGCCAGGTCCTCGAGCAACGTTTCGGATTGGTCGACGGTTATAGCCGCACGTTGGAAGAGGTGGGCCGGCAATTCCGCGTTACGCGCGAGCGAATTCGGCAGATTGAAGCGAAAGCGCTTCGCAAAATGCGGCATCCCACCCGTATCCGGCAGCTCGAGGGATTCCTCGAAGTGGCCGAAGCCTAGGACCAGTCACTGCGCAACTTCCGCTCGGATGGGTGGTTGAATCGGGTGGAAAAGAAAATATGAAGCCGGAAGACGATCAGGAATTGTGGGATTTGCTGGGAACGCGGCCGCAGCCCGACGTCTCACCCTTTTTCGCGCGGAACGTAATGCGCGTTTTGCGCAACAGACAGACCAAACCGCGCGCTCGAATTCGAGATTGGTTCAGTTTGGGGAGACTTGTCCCCGCCGGTGGATTGGCTGCGGGTCTCCTCGCAGTCATGCTGTTTCTCCACACCCCAGGGAATTGGCGAATCGGATCCCGCTCGGACCTTGAGCGAACACGAGCAGGGGCTCTGACCGTGCAGGATGCCGATCTGGCCGCGGATCTTAATGATCTCGCTGGCGGAGATGACGACGACGATTCGGATTTGTAAGCGCGAGAGCAGGTTGCTCCGACGCTGAAGCCAACAAAAAGCTGGCTTGGAATTCCTCCAGCCAGCTTTTCGAATTCGCGCCCGGTCTCGCGATTAATGGCCCCGGCGGCGGTAGTAAACTCGCCGGCCATGGTGCCAGTACCAACCCGTCCGGTAATAGGCTACCGGCGCCCCGTAGTATCTGGGGCCGCAGTATGAGGAGCCATAGTATGGATAGCCGTAGGAGCGGTAACCCGGATATCCGTACCCTCCGTAATAGCCCCCTCCATAGTAGCCGTATCCAATAGGGAACCCCAATCCAATCCCGATCGAGACGTGCGCCTCGGAGCGCGCCGCACCCGCAAAAGCAAAAGTGCCGACGGCGACGGCGATGATGAGAAGCTTCTTCCAATTCATAGTTTCACCTCCTTCAATCCACAATCATTACGACTATTGAACTCCCGAACTCGACGAAAGTTTCTCTGCAATCTGCAGAATAGCTACGCGGGATAATTGGGATAGCCAGACACGCAAACATCCTGGCCGATCCGCTCATAGTTCACTCCGCGGAGGAATGCCGCCTCCGAAGTGCCACCAGCGCCTCGCCCGCCGAACGCGAGAACCGGTCCTCCGGTCAAAAGGGGCCCCAGATAGATTTGCACTTTGTCGATCAAGCGCGCGTCCAGCGCTTGACTCAGCACGTCTCCGCCTCCTTCGATTAAAACGCTCGTAATCTCATTGCGGCCGAGCTCCGCCAGAACTTTGCGCAGCGTGCCTTTGCCGATAACGCGGGTGCGCGCCGCGAATCGATCGTTGAAGATACGAGCTTTCTGAGGCAGGCGACCGCCGCGGGTTAGCACAATCCGCCAGGGTTGGCGCGCCCCGCGGACCCCGCGCGCAGTTAACCGCGGATTGTCCGCGCGAATCGTGGAGGCTCCGACGAGGACCGCGTCGACCTGTGCGCGAAGCATCCGCGCGTGACGGCGGGCGGCGGGTCCGGTGATCCACGGATCTTCACCCGAGCGTCGCGTCAATCGCCCATCCAGAGACATTCCGCACTTTGCGACGACAAACGGCTGCCCTGTCGTGATCCATTTGTTGAACGTCTCGTTCAGCGCGGTGCATTCATTTTCGAACACGCCCGTGCGAACGCTGATTCCCGCCGCCCGCATTAGTGCAATTCCGCGACCGGAATGTCGCGGGTTTGGATCAATTGCACCAACGACAGCGTTTTTCACGCCGCCTCCGATGAGCGCGTGCGCGCAAGAAGCGGTTCTTCCCGCGCTGGAACACGGTTCTAGCGTTACGTAAAGTGTTGCGGCTAGAGGTATCGCTCGCCCGAAAGCGCGTAAGCATGCGATCTCAGCATGAACACCACCTGCTCTTGCATGGTGTCCGCGGGCGACGATCTTCGATCCAACGACGAGGACGGCGCCGACTGCAGGATTCGGGCTCGTGTGGCCAAGTCCCTTTTGCGCTTCAAGCAAAGCCGATCGCATGAAACGCTCGTCCCTTTGCTGAAGGTTCATAAGAGATTGATATGGCCTCCAACCTAATCCGGCAAGTCAGGGTCAGGCAGCTATAAAGATTTTATGCGAGTAAAAATGGCGCATTTGATTCGATAGAGAAGATGCATAAAAAGCGACAAAATGGGACACGATATCGATTCGTTGTGATAACGAGAAAATCAGCGCCAAAGTCCAGCATGGCGTGCCCACCTTGACGTTGCCGAAAAACTGAGCAGGTGAAACCGCGCGGAATCGCGGTTGGCTAAAAGCTGATCGGATAAATCGCAACTTGCGAGGGCCGCAAATCTACACGGTTTGCGGCCCTTTTGTTTGTTCTCCTCCGCTCGAATGCGCTGACCTTGGCCAGATCTGCTTTTGTGCTTGGCGAAGGCGGCGCGCGCTCGTAGGTACAAGCTCCCGCTATGGCCATAAAAACCGAAGAGAAAACCGGCAAGGATCAGCTCACCGCCGCCCGTAACAAGAATCTTGACTTGGCGATTCAACAAATCGCTAAGGACTACGGCGACGGTGCCATCATGCGACTGGGGGACGACTCGATCGTTGATATCGATGTCATTCCAACCGGCAACATTTTGATCGACCGCGCCTTGGGCGTGGGCGGGTTTCCACGCGGCCGCGTGGTCGAGGTTTTCGGGCCCGAAGCCTCGGGTAAAACGACGCTGACGCTCACGGTTATCGCGCAGGCGCAGAAGCGGGGCGGTCTCGCTGCTTTCATCGACGTCGAGCACGCGCTCGATCCGCAATACGCACGCAGACTGGGCGTGAACCTTGACGATCTTCTTGTTTCTCAGCCGAGCTCCGGCGAAGAAGCGCTCCGCATTTGCGAGACGCTCGTGCGCTCGAACGCGCTAGATGTCATCGTGCTCGACTCGGTCGCGGCACTGGTCACGAAAGCGGAGCTCGAGGGCGAAATCGGCGACGTTACTGTCGGCGCGCAGGCGCGTCTGATGAGCGCGGCGTTACGGAAGCTGACTTCGTTGATTTCAAAGGCGCGGACCTGTTGCATTTTTACCAACCAGATCCGCGAGAAAATCGGAGTGATGTTCGGCAATCCGGAAACCACGCCGGGCGGGAAAGCCTTGAAGTTTTATGCCAGCGTCCGCGTCGATATCCGCCGGATCGGGGCGATCAAGCAAACCGATGGAGTGGTCACGGGAAATCGCACCCGTGTGAAGATAGTGAAAAACAAAGTAGCTCCTCCGTTCAGGGAAGCGGAATTCGACATCATGTACAATGAGGGAATTTCATCGACCGGTGCGCTGCTCGATCTTGCGCTGGAAAAACAGATTGTGGAAAAACGGGGCTCCTGGCTCAGCTACAAAGGTTCACAGCTGGCGCAGGGCCGGGACGCGGCGAAGGAAGCTCTGAAGAGCGATCCTGCGCTTTACGAAGAGCTCGAAGCTGCGGTGAAAGCGAAGCTCGACGAAGAGAAAAATTAGCGTCGAGCGCGCGAGGCGCAGGGCACGAAGCTTGCGCTCACGTTTCCGTTTTGCTACATCGCGGAATCCCGCTCTCAAGAACGCGCGGGGAGAACTGGAGGTTTCCCCATGAACTTACGTTGCCCGCTCATGCGGCTGGCCGTCCTGGTCCTGTCCGCCGCGGCCTTTGCTCACCTCAGCGCTGCCGCGAATTCTGAATCCTACCAACCGCTGGCCAGCTTGATGACTGGTTTGGGGAATCATCATCACGCGGTTTCGACCAAGAACCGGGAGGCGCAACAGTTTTTCGATCAAGGGATGAACCTTGTCTTCGGCTTCAACCATGATGAGGCGCGGCGGTCCTTCGCGCGCGCGGCGCAACTTGATCCGAAGCTGGCCATGGCATGGTGGGGCGTCGCACTGACGCTTGGCCCGAATTACAATCTGCCGGTCGATCCCGAGCGCGAAAAGGCTGGCTACGACGCGGTCCAGCACGCGCTCGCCTTGGAAGGGAATGCCTCTGGCCCAGAGAAAGATTACATCCGCGCGCTCGTGGTTCGTTACTCAAATGATCCGAAGGCTGATCTACCGGCGCTTGATGATGCGTTCAAAGACGCCATGCAGAAGCTGTCGGAGCGCTATCCGGACGATCTCGATGCAGCCACGCTCTACGCCGAAAGCGCCATGAACTTGCGGCCGTGGCATCTTTGGACGGCGGACGGGAAACCGGCGGAAGGCACGGAGGAAATCCTCGCCGTGCTCGAATCGGTCCTAAAGCGCGACCCGAATCATCTCGGAGCAAATCACTACTACATTCACGCGATCGAAGCGTCACCGCATCCAGAGCGCGGACTGGCGAGTGCGGAACGGCTGACTAAACTTGCGCCCGCGGCGGGCCATCTTGTCCATATGCCTGCGCATATTTACGCGCGGGTCGGTGATCATCCGGCGGCCGCTCGCGCCAACGCGGTAGCTGCTCGCGCGGACCGCACATACCTCGCGGCGACGCACGAGCACGGCGTTTACGCGATGATGTATTACAGCCACAACCTGCAGTTTCTCGCCTACGCAGGCTGCATGGACGGCTCGCTCGGTGAAGCGCGCGATGCTGCTCGACAGCTCGTGGCCAATGTTGCTTCGCATGTGAAAGAGATGCCGACGTTGGAGGGCTTTCTGCCGACGCCTATGCTCGTCCTCCTCGCCTTCGAGCGGTGGGATGACATCTTGAAACTCCCATCTCCCGATCAATCCTTCGCTATGACCAATACCGTCTGGCATTTCGCGCGTGGAATGGCTTTTGCCCATCTCGCGAAGCTGGAAAACGCAGAGAGCGAACAAAAAATCTTTCGTGATTGTGCTTCAAAAACCCCGCCCGATGCGATGTACGATCCGCTCATTAAGACGGCCGACGTTTTTAAGATTCACGACAATGTCCTGTCGGCGGCGATCGCTGATGCACGACACGATTCGGCGGCCTCGGTCGCGGCGCTGCAGCGAGCCGTGCTGGCTGAAGATGCGCTAAGTTACAGCGAGCCACCGGCGTGGTATCCGCCCGTCCGTCCACTCCTAGGGCGCGCCCTGCTGGCCAGTGGCCAGAACCGCGAGGCGGAGCAAACTTTCCGCGCTGATCTGGAGAAAAATCCCCGGAATGCGCGTGCCCTCGCGGGTTTGCGCGATTGCCTGAAAGCCGAAGGTCGTGCTTACGAAGCCGAGCAGGTCGACGCACAATTTCGAGCCGTTTGGAAGAACTCAGGCAATTTGCTAGCCGGTGTCGGCAAGCCTGAGTGAATTTCGTTGAACGTCAGCTGGCGGGAGCGGTCCCGGCTCGAGGCGAGTTCAGCGATACAAAAGTTCCGTGTCGAAGCCGTCGCGCGGCTGTTTGTGAAACGCGACGAATGTCTCCGCGATCAAATTCGGATCGAAGTGCGTGCCAGGCTTGACCATCCCGCAAATCGTCACCGTCCCCACGTGAATCGCTGTCCCCCGCATTTCATGCGCAAGGAGAAAGCAAGGTTCCGGAGGGCCGCTTTGTCCAAGGAAACCGAGGCATGGTCAGCTGCGGGCTCGAGCGCGAAGCCGCCTCCGGTGAAGATGATGGTGCCACGTCCGGCCGCTTCATCGCTGGCAGGACGCACTGCGCGGCGGCGAGCGCCCCCGCCACATTCGCACGGAAATCTGAGATGAGATTCTCCGGTGCGATCGTTGTTGGTTTCCCCGCGCGGAAAACGAACGCGTTGTAGAGCAGCACCTCGCTGGCCCCGAGTTGTTCGTGGATCTGGTCGAACGTAATCGCTAACGCCGCAGGATCGCCGGCGTCCGCCGCGACGAGGTGGCGTGCGTTCCAGCGGAGATGAGTCCCTGCATGTTTCGCTGCTGCTTTCCTGGGGAGCGCGAAATGACGGCGAGAGAGTATCCTTCCTTGGCGAATGCTTTCGCGAGAGCCAGCCCCATCCCAGGTCCAAATCCTACGATCGTGCAAAGCTTGCTCATAAGTTTCCTCCGGCGCCGCAATAGTCGAACTGACCGCAATTACGGATCGCGTCGCCCGCGGGATGC
>JACCXL010000384.1 GCA_013697015.1 Chthoniobacterales bacterium
GTCTTCAACGGCGCGGCGGACAAGGATGCTTACAATCAGGTCGCGCTGGTTCCACGTCAGCGGACAATCAAAACGCTCTCCGACGCGAAGCGCAGAAAACTCGAGAATCTCTACGCGCAGGTGCGCACCATTCGGGAGCGCAAAACC
Organism: Chthoniobacterales bacterium; assembly: GCA_013697015.1. Classification (GTDB taxonomy): domain Bacteria; phylum Verrucomicrobiota; class Verrucomicrobiia; order Chthoniobacterales; family UBA10450; genus JACCXL01. The sequence goes on from JACCXL010000384.1 coordinate 148, forward strand.
GGCTACGAGCGGCTGGGCGAAATCTGGGAAACGCAGCAGGCGGAACACGCCGGCGATTGGTTGTTATCGATGGAAATCTTCGAAATCCTCGACGGAATCGCGAAACAAAACGAGCTGAAGCAGAAGATCGTGACCTTTCTGAATCGCCGAAAACTTGAGGATCAGGACTGCGCCACGTTGATCGAGTGGGGCTTCCGGCTCGTCACCTACCACAAGACCGCGCTACAGAGTCCCGCGCACGCTTGAGAGCGTAATATTTTCGAGCGCCACGTCCGCTGGCCGGGACAAGGCGTAGCCGATGGCAGACGCGATTTCACCGGCCACGATCATTTTCTCGCGCGGCCATTCTCCGGTCACGCCGTTCCAGATTTCCGTGTTCGTGGCGGCCGGATAAACGTTAAGCACTCGGATGGAGCGTGCTCGCAGCTCTTCACGGAGCGATTGCGACCACCCTTCGAGCGCGAACTTCGTCATGCAATAGCCACTCCAATTCGCAAACCCGGTTTTCGCAGCGATGGAGAGCACATTCACGATGGCCGAGCCGCTCGCCATGCGGGGCGCCAGCCGGCGGGTAAGAAGAAAGGGCGCAGTCACATTGACCGAGAGCAAGGCGTTCCACTCTTCCAACGAGATCTGATCGAATGGTTTCACCACGGCGAAACCGGCGTTATTAATCAAGACATCCAGCGGAGAGGCCTGCACCTCGCCGGCGAGTCGCTTGACGGCGTCGTGATCGCGCAAATCCGCCATGAGACAGAGCGTTTCCGCTCCCTTGGCCCGCACCAGTTGCGCGACGAGAGCCAGCGCCTTTTCATCACGGCCGTGCAAGAATAAAAAAATGTCAGGCGCGGCGAGCTGCTCTGCAATCGCACGACCAATGCCCCGGCTCGCGCCCGTGATAAGGTAGCGCTTCATCCCGAAAGGTAGCGCAAGGTTCCGGGGAGCACAGGCCGCTGGCCTGTAGTTTCCGGCGGCTCGCCGGAAACCTTTGATCGATGTTTTATTCGAGGAAAGCTCAAGAGATCATGACGCGCCTCACAGATGCACCGGGCCAGCGGGCTGTGATCCCCAGAGAGTTACATCCGTCGCAAGGTGAAACGATTGTTCGGCGTTTCCCACAAACGAAGCCGCGCGAGCCGATCACCTAGTTCACGGTCCATGCGCGGCCAAAGCGCATCCACGATATTTTCACCAGTCGAAGGACGGGCGCAGAACTCCTCGGTTTCCAGATCAAGATGCTTATCCTGCCACGGGAGCAATGCGGCGCGCATGCCGTTGCGCAACGCTTCGAAGTCGTAAAGAGTGCCGCTTCTTGGGTCGTAAACGCCCCCTATCGTCCCTTCGACTAAATAGCGATGACCGTGGCCGCGCTCGTTATTGCATTTGCCGTAAAGTTCCAAGTTTTCCGCCTGCGACAACGCGCTGCTGTGAAGACGATGCGCTGCGCTGAAATGCTGCTGCATTCCCAGAAAGTATCCGTCCCCTCCCCAATGCTCCGCAAAAAAATCCGGACGCTCGAAGAGTCGCACCCGCACCATAGGAAGTCTGGCGTCGCGCGCCCTCTCGAAGAGAAAAGCGGCCAGGCTTTCTGTCGTGATCGGCCGATCCTCTAACGCCGCCACCTCGTGATTCAGGTTTTTATGGTCAAGCTCATGAATGAACGAATCGACGGCTTCAGAAATCCGGTCGTGCGGAATTGAATCGGATGCAGATGAGCCCGCCTCGGCGCGCAAGGTTAGACGAGCCCGGTAATGGTGGCCGTGCCCATGTGGCGAAGCCGCGGCGCCAAACCGTTCGGTGTTTTCTTCGCGACTCAGGTGCGGCGACATCGTTTGTCGCGCTGCGGAAAACTCGAACCAGACGTTCACATCCGCAGCGCCGTTCTCGTAGAATGTAGCGCTGCGCGCTTCCGACTCTCTCAGATGACAAGCAACCAGCTTCGCATCCGACGCGGCAAAGAGCGGAGCGACATCGCGAAATAATTGACGCGCCACATTTTCGGTCGTGGGCGGCATCTCGGCGAAGTCTGGATTATTTTCGTTCAGGAATTTGTGGTCGAACTTTTCGTGCAGAATGAGACCGACTCGATTTTTGATCTCGCTGATATTCATCAGCATTCCGTTGGATGGATTCACTTCTCCAGAGAAGACGAAATAGGCGACGTAATTGCGCCCGGTGCCAAAGCGGGCGTCGGTTTCCGGGCCGAAAGCGGCCAGATTTTCCGCGGCACTCCATCGCCGCACATGCAGACGACGCGAAGCGGAAAACTCCACGCGTTTGCTAACCGTCAGGAACATTCGCCGCGACCTACTGGCTGAGCAGCGAGAGAAATTCCGAGCGGGTGCGAGCGTCTTCTTTGAAACTGCCGCGCAGGCAGGAAGTCTTCATGATCGAATTCTGCTTCGCCACCCCCCGCATCATCATGCAGAGATGCTTGGCTTCAATCACTACTGCGACGCCATTGGGGTTTAACGCCTGCATCAAAGCATCGGCGATCTGTGTCGTTAGATTTTCCTGAATTTGTAAGCGCCGCGCGAAGACGTCCACAATTCGAGCGACTTTCGAAAGGCCGATCACTTTCCCGTCTGGGATGTAGGCGACGTGCGCTTTGCCGATGAAGGGAAGCAGATGGTGCTCGCACATCGAGTAGAGTTCGATGTCTTTCACGAGGACAATCTC
>JACCXL010000013.1 GCA_013697015.1 Chthoniobacterales bacterium
TTCCATTGCTCTGCAATCGGGGGAACCTCAGCCGGCGTTGGGACCGTCTGATCTCCTGGCGAATTCTCTGCGCCGAAGTCGATCGCGGCGACGTGATGCTCGATTTCCGGAACGGGCGGCGCATGGCCGTTGACGATGTTGCTGGTCGGCATCACGAGCGACGGGTCAGCTAGATTGCCGGGCGGCGGCTGCGTCGCGTCGCGCGCGATTAATTCGCCGCCGTTCATCTGCCGCCGATAGTCCGCGACCAACATCGGCCGGCGCTTTTTATCGACCAGACCACGGTAGTTTTCGATGCCGCCGCTAATGGACTGCGCGAGCTTGGCGCGCCAGATGCCGTTGGCGATAAGCCGGCTTTCGTTGCGCTCCGTGACAAAGCCACCTTCCATAAGCACCGCTGGGACCCGGGTCAGCCGCAGCACCGCGAAGCGAGCGCGCTTGATGCCACGATCGAACTCCGGCAGGTGGGCCACGACGGAGTGATAGATCGAAGTGGAGAGCGCGAGGCTCGGTGCATCGACCGGGCTGCCGGCCTGCATGTTCGGAAAATGAAGCGCGAGTGAATCGTCCTGGGACGAGGGGGCGCCGCGCGGCGTAAGTGAATAGATCTCGAAGCCCGCAGCGTGCGGATTCGTGTCGGTCGCGTTGAAATGAATGCTGACGAAGATGCAATCGCGGGTCTGGTTGGCGATCCGAGCCCGCTCCTCGAGCGGAACGAAGACGTCGCTGGTGCGGGTCATGACCACCTTGAAACCTTTCGCTTCGAGCAAGGGTTTTAACTGCCGCGCGACGTCGAGCGTGAAATCCTTCTCGCAACCATAGAGATTGGTCGCGCCTTTGTCGTGACCCCCGTGACCGGGATCGAGCACGACCGCCTGCACGCGTCCGAGGTTACGGATCAAATGAGGACGAAGCTCCGGCTCGAACGTTTTGGCGAGATCAATCCGGTGGATCAGGTAATGGCCATCCTTCTCGATGATGGGCCAGCAGAGGGAATTGCGAACGCCATTGATGAACGCTTCGCGACTTTCCAATTTCACCTCGACCGAGTTGGTGCCGTTATCGAGCCGGATCGTTTTGTTAACCGGAGCAACCCCGGTGGGGAGTCCATAGAACTGCGCGAAATTATCGACCGTGACGTAATCCCAGATCCCGACTTTGATCACCTTCCAATCCGGAGCCGCACCTGCGACGCCTGCGCCGAGGAGCAGCGAGGTCGCAATTGTGAACGTGACAAGGTATCGGGGAAAGGCCATGCGAGGCTAATTATCTAACAAGGTGGGTATTATGACAACCCGCCGATAGCCAGTAAAGCCGCTTCCGGACCATTTCCACCGGTCCGGACGAATTTCGCATCCCGCATCGATCAAGGTTCACGCGGTTGACGTGAATACGTTTTTTTGCTACGACCGCGCCTTGAACTTCCTGGTTCACCGGAGATTATCGCACGTCACCATCCTGCTGGCAGTGACCGCATTGCCGCTGGCGGCGAGCGCGCGCTCCGAGTCAGGAAAGCATTGCGTCTGGCGCATCAAAAACGCCAAGGCGCCGTTTTATCTCGTCGGTTCGATCCACGCGCTCAGCGCGCGGGATTACCCGCTCGCTCCGCCCTTTCAACAAGCATTGAAAGATTCCAAACGGCTTCTCTTCGAGTACGATCCCAAGCGGAGCGCGGAATTCGCGACGAAGCTAACCGCTTCCGCTAAATACCCGAAGGGGCAGGACGTGAGGAATAAGATTCACCGCCAGACGCTCGCCTATCTGCGGCAGTATGTGCAGACGGTCGAAGTTCATTACGACAAAAACAAGAAGCAGCACGTCGAAGTGGGCGGCTTTGATCGCGCGATGGTGATGCGGCCGTGGGCGCTATCGCTCATGCTGGGCGTGCCCGGCTACAGCGATGTCTCGTCGCATCAGGGCGTCGATGCTTATCTCGGGACCCAGGCGCACAAGCTGGGCAAGGAAACCGGCGGCCTCGAAACACCAGAGGAACATGTCGCCGTGCTGAGCGGCTTAACGGATCTCGATGGCGAAATTCTGCTGCTTGATTGCCTCGTCTACGCGCGCAAGAGCCGGAGCGATTACGATCATATCCGCGCGGCTTGGAAGCGAGGAGACACGGACGCGATCACGAAATCGGATGCGCGGCTGCGCAACGAAGCATGGTGGATCGCACAGCGCCTGGTCGAGGAGCGTAATGTGCGATGGCTGCCGCGGATTGAACGCGAAATCAAGAGCGGACGCCCACCGCGATTGTGGCCGGCGCCCTGCATTACTCCGGTCCGAATAGCGTCGTCGCGCTCCTGCGCAAGCGCGGTTACGACATTGAGCAGCTCTAAAATGCGAGACGCGCGTCAAACTTTCGCATTTGGACAAGCGAGCGCTTTCGTCCTTCCTTCCACCATGATCAGAACCGCTGCACTACTGCTCGCCACGATCTACGTTTTCGCGGCCTCTGTTTTCGGAAGCGAAGCACCCGGTGGCAAATGCTGCGTCTGGCGGGTGACCAACCTGTCGGTACCGTTCTATCTGGTCGGCACATTGCATGCACTGAGTGCGAGCGATTATCCGCTCCCGGCGCCTTACGAGCAGGCAATCAGGGATTCGAAGCGATTACTTTTTGAGATTGATCCCAGCCCGAAAAGCGATTTTCCCGAAAAGTTTGCCAAGGCGAGCAGCTATCCGAAGGGCGATGACATTACGCATCACGTTCATCCGCAGACGTTGGCATATCTTTGGAAGAACTTCCGGATTTCTAACTACGACACAAGAACCTTCAGAATTGGCGATCATTACGTGGGCAACATTCGGAACATGCGCCCATGGGCGATTGTCAGTTTCATCTGGGGAATCCGCGGGTATAACGACGTCTTCAGTTCCCACGGCGTCGATGAGCACATTGCCTACCAGGCAAGCCGGCGGGGCGCCGAGGAGGCCGGATTGGAATCCAACGACGACCACGTCGAAGTCCTGAAGGGCATGGCCGATATGGACGCCGAAATCATGTTGCTCGATGCCCTGGTGAAAGGTGATAAGCGCCGTGATGAATTCAACGAAGTGCGCGCCGCTTGGAAAAGAGGCGACGTCACAGCTCTCGCAGCGCACGGCGAGCGCGAGAAAAAACAAAATCTGGGGGCGAGCCTGCGACTCTTGGATTATCGGAATCTCCGCTGGATTCGCCGGATTGAAGCGGAGATGAAAACGGGCAAGCCGACTTCGATCGTGGCCGGGACCGCGCACTTTTGCGGACCGAACAGCGTGATCGATTTGCTTCAGAAGCGCGGATACAAAATCGAGCAATTGTAGGCGGCGGTACGGAAACGAAGGCCAGCCCAATCGTCACCCCAACGAATTCTTCGGCGGCGCGTCCGTTGACACGAAGAGTAGTGTTGCCGTAGCAGTGGAGCTTATGATTCGGCGTGCGCACGGAAATGTCGCCCGCATCTGCGTCTTTGTTTGTTTTGCGACTATCGCTGTCCAGACGGCGACGGCTCTGCGGCCCTTTGTCATCAGAGAAAAGCCCTACCTAGCAAACCGGCTGCCTTTTATTCCATCGCCCAATTCCGCGCCTCCGCCGTCCACGACCAAGCACTGTGTCTGGCGCGTCACGAATGTGCCGGCGCCTTTCTACCTCGTGGGAACGATTCACACGCTGCGAGTGAACGACTACCCGCTCGCACAGGTATATGGCCAAACTTTGCGTGATTCGAAACGTTTGCTCTTCGAGTACAACCCGAAGGAGGATGCGCTCTACACCAAAAAATTCCATGACGCCGGGCAATACCCGCCCGGCCAGGACATTCGCAGCAGCATCCGCCGCGAGACCCTCGATTTGCTCCTGCGGAACCTAACCGCCTTCCATCTCTCCTTTGAGGAGATCAAACAATATAAGCCATGGGCGCTTGC
>JACCXL010000019.1 GCA_013697015.1 Chthoniobacterales bacterium
GCGATGTATTTGATCGGCTCCCTCGGCGTTGTGCTCGTGATCGCAGTCGGCGCGCAAGAAGTTCTCCGCGGCGCCATGCCGCTGGGCAATTTGGTCGCCTTTCTCATGCTGACCGGTTTCTTGTATGAGCCGATCGGCAAACTGCATTCGCTCAACCAACTCATGCAAGCCGGACGCGCCGCCGGCGAGCGCGTCTTCGAGATCATTGATGAAAAAATCGAGCCTGACCGGGAGCGGCAGGAGGCAATCGCGATCACTGGTGATATCCGTTTCGACGACGTGAGCTTCGCGTACAGCGAGGGGCTTCCTGCGCTTGATCATATTACGTTTCACGCGAAGCCGGGCGAGACGGTGGCTTTAGTGGGCGCGACCGGAGCCGGGAAATCGACGTTGGTGAATCTTCTCGTGCGTTTTTACGAATACACTTCGGGGAAGATTTTGATTGATGGTCGTCCGTTACGCTCTTTCGGGCTTCGTCCCTTGCGTGAAGCGATCGGGATGGTGACGCAGGAAAGTTTTCTTTTCAACGGCACCATCCGCGAAAACCTGCTGAAGGGAAAACCTGCCGCGACCGATGAAGAATTGCTCGCGGCCGCGGAGGCCGCGAATGCGCGCGGTTTCATCGACCGGCTGCCGGACGGCCTAAGTAGCAGGGTGGGCGAGCGAGGCGTGAAATTGAGCGTCGGCGAAAAGCAGCGTATTTCGATCGCGCGCGCGTTGTTGAAAGATCCGCCGATTCTCGTGCTGGACGAAGCGACCGCCAGCGTGGACACGTCGACCGAGAGGCTGATCCAGGAAGCATTGGAAACCTTGATGTCGCACCGCACCTGCGTGGTTATCGCGCATCGCCTGTCGACCGTCGTGCGTGCCGACCAGATTTTAGTTTTGGAGCGGGGCCGAATCATCGAGCGCGGGACTCATCTGGAACTGCTCGCGCTCGATGGTAAATACGCTCGCCTGTGCGAGGAAAGCTTCCTCGAGACCGCCGGACCCGCCGAAGTCTCGATTGAGACCGAGGACGACGTGGACGTCGAGCCGTGTCTCGATTAAAGGCCCGGCGGGAGCGGCGCCGAGGCGCGGGCTTGTGCTTCCAGCTCCTGACAACGTGCTTCGGATCTGGCCAACGCGTGCCGAAGTTCGCGCAGCGCTTCCTCCAGTTCGCGGATGCGTTCGCTTGAGCTGATCGATATTCTGCTCGAGGCCGGTCCGAGCGAAAAAGCTTCGTTCGCAGCGAGGGGGCGATCTATCTCGGGAGCGTCGCTCGCCTCCAGAAGCCCGGACATCTCGCGGACACGGCAGCGTGTTCCATCGCACGCATTGATCACGAAAGTATCGTTATCGATTTCACCGAGGCGAATAAATTCCTGCACGGCCCCGAGCGCGGTGGGACCGTAAAAACTCTCGCTCGTTACCTCTACGATCCAATCCATGCCGAGTGAATCCAACATCGGCGCCTTGATCCACGTTTCCTGATCGGTTGAAACGGAGTCGTGTGGCGCGATTTGAGCAGTCGCGGCCCAGCGGGCCAGTTGTTCGAAAGCCAGCGGGCCAAATACGTTTCCGTCTTCGTTCTTGCGCAGGTACCACGGCTGATCTGCAGAGGCTTCCATTATTCCGATGGCGAAGTGGCGGCCGGGGAAGCGGAGGGTGAGGCGTTGGCTCCCGGTATCATGATCGTCTGTCCGGCCTGCAATTTTCGATCGTTCTCGATGTGATTGAATTTCTGCAGCTCTTCGACGCCGACTTTGTGCGTCTTTGCGATCGACGTCAGCGTCTCGCCACGGGTCACCACGTGGGAGTTCCCAACTGCTCCGGCTTTTACCGGATCGGTTTGCACCGCACCCGTAGCCAGCGCCGGCGAAGTGCCGGCAGACGGGGTTGGTTCGCCGATCATCACGCCGGGCCTCATGTTCGAGATCTGCTGTTCGAGTTTCAATAACTGCTGCGAAAGCGCATCGATCTTCGTGTTCTGCTCGTCGATCTTTCGGGTGAGCGCTTCGAGCTGTGATCCGCTCGCACCGGCAGGGTCCTGGGTTTGCGCTGCGGCGCTCGCGACGATCGAACCTACGACCAGCAGGCCTAAGAATTTCGTGAAGGCGGATGACATGGCGGCATTTTGCCATTCGGCCACTGGAGTGGCAAGCGCAGCCGTGCCGGACAATGTGCCCCAGTTGCCTTTTTACGATTCATTCCTAACCTTCAGTCGATGGGTGAGCGCATCCAAAAGCCGGCGGAGCCACCACCGTGGGCGCCGAAACAAGGGGACGGGGACGGCCCGAAAGCGCCCGATATTTCACGACCGGACACAAGAGATCTTTTGCAGCGAATGCGAAAGGTTGATCCGAACCAGGCGAAGCGCTACCGCCAGCGCACCGGTCAATAATGGAGCCACTGGCGGCTGGCCAGTTCGCTTCCAGCGGCGGAGACGATTTCCCGGGGCTACTGCGTTCCCGCGGCCTCCTCGGAATCGCGCCACAGTTCCCCACCGCCGGCAGTCGCGCCGAGATGGTTCAGACGCAAGCGACCACCATCCTGGCGTTCAAGTTTCTGGGCGGCGTGCTGGTGGCAGGAGATCGACGCGCAACTGCCGGCAACACGGTCGTCTATGATCGCGCTGACAAAGTCCTGGAAATCGACCGCCATTCCCTCATGGCGATCGCGGGCGTGCCGGCGACGGCGTGGGAAATGGCGCGTGTCCTGGAGCATTCCTTCCAGTTTTTTCGACGGACGCAGCTACAGGAAATGAGTGTCGACGGCAAGGTGCGCGCGCTCTCGAAATTGCTGCGCGACAATTTTGGATTCGTGATGCAGGGCGTTGGGATCGTGGTGCCGATTTTCGCCACTTACGACGTGCGCGAAGATCCAGCGGCCCGGCTTTACTTCTACGATGCGATGGGAGCGCAATTTGAGGTCGCAGATTACGCGGCAACTGGCTCCGGCTCACCCGCGGTTCGTGGGATTCTTTATTACGAAAACAATTGGGGCAAGAAGACGCTCGCGAAACTGAACGAAGACGAAGCTGTGATCATTGCCTTGCGCGCGCTCGACACCGCCGCGGAGTCCGATACCGCGACGGGAGGAGTGGACCGGGAGGGCCGCATTTACCCGATCGTTAAAATCGTTTCAGCGAGCGGGATCGAGGCGCTGCCAGAGCGCCGGATTGCGGCGCTTTTCAAAAAGGGCGTCGCATGATCGAAGAGCCCTACCGATGGGTGGAGGCGATCGCGAATCGCCGTGAGTACATCGAAACGCAGCTCGCGCCGGGCAGTCCGCTGGTGGCGCTTTCGTGCCGGGAAGGGATCTTGTTTTTTACCATCGGACAAACGCGGCAGAAAATTTTCGAGATCTACGATCGCATCGCGATGGGGGCGATCGGACATCCTGGCGATATTGAGCGCCTCCGCATGACCGTGATCGAACTCGCGAGCACGGAAGGTTTCGCGCGCTCCGCGGCGGATGTTTCGCTCCGCCGCCTGGCGCACTATTCACTCAGCCCAGTTTTGAAAGCTGCTTTCGAGCAGATCTACGGCGCACCCTATCTGGCGCGCATGCTCTTTGGAGAAGTCGGTTCGACGCCGGAAGATGATCTGATTTTACGAGTCGATTACGACGGCGCCATCGCGACGAATGCAGGCACGCTCGCAGCGACGGCGCGCAGTTTCGCTGTCTTGAGCGGCCATCGCCAGACCACGGAGGCAATGGAAATCTATTTGCAAAGTGAACATTCACCCGAGGCGCCCCTGAATCGCGCTTTGCAGATCGCACTCGACACTTGGACAGCCGGCCAGCTTCAGGGCGACGACAGCGCGGGTCAGAAGTCGCCGACGAGCACGCAGATCGCGACCGCACGCAAGGCCCATCTGCGCGGTGGAGTCGAAGCCGCTATTCTGGACCGGAAATCGAAGCTCGCGATCCGTTATCGGCAGCTAACTACGGAAGAACTGCAGCCGCTAGCTGCTCGTTAGGCGAGGCCGATGTGGGCGCGCCGGCGAACCTCTTCGAGCCGCGCGTGGAACTCTCGCGGCCATGGTGGAGGAAGCGCTCTTGGGACACACCAAGGCCATGAACCGTGGCATGCGCCCGGAGCCGTTCTATGTCATTGCTAATGTTCGTCATCCGGCCATCCTCGTCGAAGGAGGTTTTCTGACAAACACGGACGACGCCGGCAAACTCGGACGAGCAGTGTATCGCGATCAGCTCGCAGCCGGCATCGCCGAAGGGATCAAACGTTATCGTGAGGTAATTCGGCGGCGTCAGCCGTCCGCCGCGGCGAGCGCGCCCGAAACCTGAATAGACAGATGCCCGGCAACGTCGAAGGAGGACCGAACATGAAGCGAGTGATCGTGGTGGCAGTCACCATTTTTGCAGCTGCAATCTGCAGCGTGCGTGCGGATGAATCGACCGCGTCAGTCCAGCAAGCCCTGAAGGATCAGGGGTTTTATTACGGTGACGTCACTGGAAAAATGGATGCGGATACGACCGCTGCTATCCGGCGTTATCAAATCCGAAGCGGTTTAAAGATTACGGGCGAGGTTAATGCGGAGACCGAGAAATCGCTCAACGTCGGTTCAAGCGGAGCATCGCAAGATCTGGCCGGCAGGACGTCAAAAAATACCGTACCGGTCGCTCCGCGTCCTTCTGCGGGCGCCAGTCGAGAAACGATCACGAGAGAGACACCGACCGCTCCTCAGGAGCCGCAACCTGTGTATCAGGACGAAAAACCGATGCGCGACGGGCAGCCGTATCGGTCTCCACCACTCAGTGGAGCATCTGCGCGGGATGGCATTTTTTCCGGCACGCCATACGAAATGGCGCCACCGCCGGTGCAGCGCGATGTGATTCTCGGCGCGCAAACGATGCTGGCCCGGCGTGGTTATTACCGCAGCGGTGTCGACGGCGTTTACGGTCCCGGGATGGAATTCGCTCTCCGCGCATATCAGTCGCGCACCGGGATTCCACCAAACGGCCGGCTCGATATGGATACCCTGGCCGCTCTCGGGCTGCTCCCAGGTCAACATTTTCCGGGTTCCACCTCGCCGCGGCGTCGGCCCATCGCGCCGCCGCGCGGCGTGGTTCGAGGCGAATGGGTTCCTGAATAAGGGGATCTTCGTCGCTTACAATTTCGCGTTGTCGAAGCGCACAGATTGCAGTTCCGCAAAGACAGTGCCAACGAAGATCTGCGCTTCGATTCGCAGAATCATCCGATCCGCGTCATCCGAAATCCAGACGGAGGCTCGACGAAACTTCCGGTGCGGTTCAAGTTTTCGATCCTTGCTGATTTTGCTGAGCTGCAGATTCAACTTGATCGCGTTGAACTTCCCCGCGGGCACCGAGATACTCTCGCGACCGGCGACCGTAACGGTAGCGAGATACGCGGATGTCGTCGGATAGACGACCAGGCGGTGCACCTCGCCTCCTTCGAGTGGTTGGCTGCGCAAATAAAGCAACGCGCTTTGCAGGTCGAAGAGATTCGGAAGATCGAAGCGACGGGTTTTGGACGGCTTACCCTTAGCCGGCTTTTCAATTCGCTTCCGGGTCACGCCATTCGCGTCGAAGGCAAGCTCAGTCACGATCTGCTTTGAGCGGGTGCTTTCACTCTGCTTCAATGAAATGGGGCGCAGTGTGTCCGCCGCCGCGGCGGTCTCGTAAGCGACGTCAAATTTCCAGAGCGTGCGTGCGAGCCCGACCGTGCGTCCGGCTGCTCGAAGATGAAACTGACCGTCGTCCGCTTTCGCGAAGTTCACTTCGGCCGTGGCGGCGGTAAACCCATTCCAACCAAAACCGTAAGTCGCTTGGAGCGCGCGAGGCGCCGGGAAGTTTTCGGCCCGCCCCACATCGACGGTGCTTTCCCAGTTTTCGGCGGCCGATGCTCCCTGCAGCGGCCACAACAACAAAGCAGCGAAAAAGAGTGCATAAACGCGGATCATGGCGATGGAGATGTCAGACGACGTGGACTCAATCAAACCGACAGATCTGGGCACGGGCGGCTCCTGCCGCGCAAACTCATCTCACAAAAACAAAACGCACGCGAGGTAACCCGCGTGCGTTTTCTAGAAAACTTTCTCCAAACTCAGGGCCTGCTCGTCGCGCGCGGACTCGGACTGGCAGAGGCATTCGCCGTCGCCCCGGCACTGGCAACTGGGCTCGCTGCCGTCGTGGCGCGGGCAGGCTTGTTGAGAGACGTGACCACATCGGTCGTGAAGTCGACGTTCTCGCGGGAGTACATCACCATCGGGACGCCGTTCAAACTCATGCCCGACTTGTCGAAGACGAAATCGTAGCTGTTCGTCTTCACCCTTTCCAACACCACATCGGTGATTTCTTTCACGATCCCTTCGCGCATCCGCAACGCCTGTTCCTGCAATTGCCGTTCGCGCGTTTGTTTGAACTCGGTGAGCTCGCGGTCCATGTTCTTGACGCTGGCGATTTTCTCGTCGCGATCCTTCGCCTTCTGCGTCTTGGCGTCGGCGCTAAGGGCCGGAGCCTCAAGCTGCTGGTTGATCTTGTTAATCTCCTCGACCGCTTTTTTGTAAGCATCGTAGCGATCGTCGAATTCTTTTTTCGCGGCATTCTTCGCCTCGTTGATCCTGGCCTCGGCATCCCTGGTTTTATTGTACTCCTTGAACGCGCGATTCATGTCGATCGTGCCAACTTTCATGGTTCCCTGCGCGAAGGCGGCGCCAGGCAGGAGCAGGGCGAAAAGAAGGGCGACGGCTAGTGACTTTTTCATAACTGAGAGCTCAGACAGGTTGGTGGAACGGCTTTAGACCGCAGGCGGCCGCATCCGTTCAAAATTGATAGCCGACGTTGAAGTTGAATTTGCCGCTGCCGTCGTTCCCATCCTTTTTCAGCGGAATGGCATAATCGATCCGCAGCGGTCCGACTGGCAGATCGAGCCGCACGCCGATGCCCACATCTGACGCGATCCGTCCCGCCGCCGGATCCCAAGCCGCGTCCCCGAGGAGGCCGATGTCGTAGAAAACCGCGCCGCGGATGTGCTCGATGATCGGGTAAGTAATTTCGACAGTTGCGCGAGCGAGTGTCCGTCCACCCAGCGGCTCGCCGTTTTTATCTTTCGGTCCGACGTCGCGGTAATTGAAGCCGCGCAGATTATTCGAGCCGCCCAGAAACAGGCGATCGAAGATCGGAACCTGATCGCCCGAGCCCCATTGGTTCACGCCGGCGATCTCCGTGTTGAATAAGGCGATCAAATCCCACGGCAGTTTGAAATATTGCGAAGCCTCGAGATCGAATCCGTAGATTTGAGTATTTCCACCCAGGAACCCGCCAGCGATGTAGGGCGTGAGCGTGATCCGTTGCCCGCGGCGGGTGAGGAATGGATTGTCACGCGTATCGAAAACCAACGTGGTGCTGATCTCGCTCTTCAATCGACTCTGGGTCTCGGCCAGAATTTGCGGAGAAATGCCGACCGCGAGGTTGAAGATCTCCGTTGCCTCCAGGCGATACCCGAGACTTAAGGATAGAAAACGGCCGAGGGGTTTGCGCGCTTCGAGCGCAAAACCGTAATCGCGTTGGTCGTAAACCGAGCTTAGATAATCGGCTTCGTGGAAAAACGCTTCGCCGCCGAAGGACAACACGCGATCCAGAAAATACGGTTCCGTCAGTCCAATCGTGAAGTCTTTGCGGCGCGTTCCGTACTGGATGCGGGCGCGGAATTTCTGCCCTCCGCCGGTGAAATTCGGCCAGCTCAGCAAGTCGAAGTTCCCCTGCGTTAATTCGATAAAGCCCACCAGGCTGTCGATCGTGCTGAAACCCGCTCCGAAGTTGAGCGCCCCGGTCCGTTTTTCTTGCACCTCGATCGTCAAATCTTTACGGCCGGCGACGCCGGTCTCCTCGGGGTAGGTCTCGACTTTCGAAAAGTAGCCGAGATTTTCGAGCCGCTTTTTGCTCGTGTCGACCCGCACGGTATTATAGACGTCACCAGGGACGATCAGGACCTCGCGACGCACCACCTTGTCCTTCGTGCGCGTGTTGCCGACGATGTTGATCCGCTGCACGAAGGCCCGATTGCCTTCTTCGACGTTGTATACGACATCGAGCCGCCCGGGTCCGGCCGGTTCACTCTGGGGGATAATGTTGAGGTCAACATAACCGCCCGTCCCATAGGCATCCGCTACCGCCTTCGCATCGTCGTGCAACGCCTTCGGCGAATAGACATTGCCCTCTCGCATTTTCAGGAGCGCGCGAATCTTCGCATCCGTCGTCACCTTTTCACCGCGAATTGTGATTTTACCGACGTGATATTTTTGTCCTTCGGAAATCGCGATTGTAATATTTGTACGTCCGTTCCCGCGCTCGGTGAGAACATCTTTCACGTCGACGTCCATGTAGCCGTGGTTTTGATACCACTCGCGCACCGCCTCCACGTCCTGGCGGAATTGCGACTCGTCGAGGCGACCTGATTTGTCGAGAAATGAGATCGGCGTTTTGCCCTTCGTCTTCATCCGCTTGCGCAGCACCCGGTCACTGAAAGCGGTGTTTCCTTCGAATCGAATCGCACTGACGGCGCCGCGCACTCCCTCCTTTACGGTATAAACGACGCGCGCGGTGCCTGGCTTGGTCGCGTTGTCGACGCGGACGTTGACGTCGACATCGGTGAAGCCGCGGGCCTGATACGTATCGACAATTTTTTGGCGTGCTTCCGCGAGTTTATCCTCGTTGACGTAAGCGCCGATTTTGAGCTCGATCTGCTTGCGCAACTTCTTCGGGCTGATGCGCTCGGCTCCCTCAATCGCAATCTCGCTTACGATCGCGCGTGTCTGCACGACCACGATCACCTTCACGCCGTCGCCCGCGGGCTGACCGAAAATCCGGACGTTCTGGATCTGGCCCGTCCCGTAGAGCGTGCGGATATCCTGTTCGACCGTTGTGTCGGAATACGGCTGCCCCACGGCCGTGCGCATTTGGGAAAGGATCCGTTCGCGGCTGACGTTTGCGGGCCCGGAATATTGCACGTCGATCGCGCGCACGGTCGCGCCGCCCTGCGCGTGCGCCGAAGCGGCGCTGAGCAGGATGAGCACACCGGCGAGCATGAAGCCGGGGACGCGACGGCGGAGCGAGCCGAAAAAATGTTTCATAGAGAAGTGTTTCGTACCCGCGAAGCGAAGCCCAAGCCGGTGCAGGCGTATTAGAGGGGGAAGCCGGGGATCGTCAAGGCGGGATTTTCCCGCGGGCGCGCAGATTAGTCCAACAGTTCATACCAATTATTACGGCGTCGCGCTTCGTAGCCGGCCTCCCGGATCAGCGTTTCAATCGCCGAGGCGTCCAGCCGAAAAGTAGTGCCCGCACTGCTGACTACGTTCTCTTCCATCATGACGGAACCAAAGTCGTTCGCGCCAAACTTCAAAGCCACTTGTCCGATCCCGGGTCCCTGCGTGACCCACGAGCTCTGCACATTCGGAACATTATCAAGGAAGATGCGCGCGAGCGCCTGCATCCGAAGATATTCCGTAACACCGGTCCGCCGATCAATTTTCAAAACTGTGTTTTCCGGCTGAAAGGTCCAGCAGATGAAAGCGGTGAAGCCGCCGCTCTTATCTTGTTGATCGCGCAAGCGCTGCAAATGCTCGACCCGATCCTCGATCGTCTCCACGTGCCCGAACATCATCGTCGCGCTCGACTTCAAGCCGAGCTCATGCGCGATCTGCATCACTTCCAGCCAGGCATCGCTCCCGCACTTCAACGGTGAGATTCGATTTCGCACCCGATCCACCAGGATCTCACCCCCGCCGCCCGGGATCGATCCAAGCCCAGCCGCTTTGAATTCTGAGATCACTTCGCGCAGTGGCATGCGGAAGACTTGCGCAAAATGCTGGAACTCCGGCGGACTGAACCCGTGGATATTGATGTGCGGATATTTCTCGCGGATGTGTCGGAGCAGATCGATGTACCACGGGAAGTTGAGCTTCGGGTGGTGGCCGCCTTGCATGAGGATCTGCACGCCCCCGGCCGCGGTCAACTCATCGAGTTTTTGATCGAGCTGCTCGAACGAAAGCACGTAGTGATCCGTGTCTTTCTCCGTGCGGTAGAACGCGCAAAACTTGCAGTAAACATTGCAGACGTTGGTGTAGTTGATGTTGCGATCAACGATGTAGGTGACGATTTCGCGGCCGCGTCCGTCATAGGCTGCGGCCTTTGTCCGGGTGCGTCGCGCATCCGCGAGCGTGCCGAGTTCCTCGAGCGGGAGACGATAGAGTTCGAGCGCTTCTGCGCCGGAAATGCGATCGCCGGCGAGCACTTTCTCGCTTAATCCGTCGCGGTTCACAGTTACCATCGCTCTGACTTTAGATGACAAGACCGCCCGGCGCACGGAGATCGTGCGGCCGCGGCCTTCCCGTCTGGCTTTACCTTCCGGCGAGTCTCCTTTTCTGCAGGAAGCTCTTCAGAGCGGCGTTGAACTCTTCCGGTTTATCCAGCATCAGAAAATGACTCACTCCGGGCCAAACATGGTAATCGAGATCGGGAATCAAACCGCGGACGAATTTTTCATAATCCGCGTTCCACGCTGGCTGCTTCGCCAGTATCATCAGCGTCGGAACGTTGATTCGGTCCGGTCGCCAGAGATCCGGATTCGTGATCGCTTCCATCTCGCTCACCGCCACATGCTGCGGCGCAGATAACATCGCCGCTTTAATTTTCGCGCGCGTGGCGGCGTTTTTCAGCGGGCGCAGCATGGCGTCGATGAATGGAGGGACGGTCGCGTGGAAATCGGGCTGTTTGAGCGGCTCGATGAATTTCGCCATCTCCTCTTTCTCGGCAAACGGACGCAGCGCGCCATCGACAATGACAAGCGCGCGCACTTTCTCGGGATAACGTCGGTAGAATTCACGAATCACCGGCGTCCCATTACTGTGACCAATTAGCGCCGCGCCTTCCATCCTCGCCTTGCGCATGACCGCGGCGACCGCGTCAGCGTGCAGTTGCATGGTGTAGTCGATCTCTGGTTTGTCGCTCTCGCCGTGCCCAGGCAAGTCGATCGCGATCGCGCGTGCCTCGTCGCCGAACGCCTTTACCTGTCCGTCCCAAAATGTGCGATCGCACAGCCAGCCGTGGACGAAGACGAGAGTTTCCGGGCCGTTGCCATAACTGCTGTAGTGAACCTTCATGCCGTTGAGCTCCGCAAAGTCTGAGGACAGCTCCGCTCCCTCACACGGACACATTGCGAGGGCGCCAAGCGCGAGAATAAGCGCAGGCAGCCGCGCTCTCAGGCTAGCCCACGCTTTCCCATTTGGAGAATGCATCGGAAACGAGTGCGCGTTTTTCGCGCACGATGCGACCGTCAGTCCGGCGAAGTCACGTCAGTGAAATCGCCTGGAACGAGCTGACAACGTCGTCCGGACCGACTTCCGTGAAGAAGCATTCGTAGAAGCCGGGACCGAGATCCCATTGGTCGCCTTTATAATATTCGTCGCGGTAGAAGCGCCAGACCCCGCTCACGACGATGAGCGAGCTGATGCGATCGTTCCAGAAATCGCCCAGGAAATGAAAGCTGAGATTGGTGCGCGCGTAGGCGCCCTTAAATCCGATGTGATCGTAGACTATGACCTCGGGCAGCCGTGCGGCGCTTTGGCCGGGCTCGGCGTGAGTCATGCCCGCGGCGCAGGCATGGTAACTCAGTGGTCCGACTTTCCATTTCGTATCGATGATACAGCCGTTATCGGGCGACAATTCAGTTTTTGGTACTTGTTTCATAAGCGGGAAGTTTTCGTGATTTGAGCAGAGTGCGTCTGGAGTGTCGAGGAGAGAGATTGACCGCGATGGTTTGACGGCAAAACATTTTCTGGCCGCGGAACGCTCGCCTTAGATTCCATGCTCGCGATTATCGGAGCGCAACCGGATCGTCTTCGATTGCAAATCGTGCGAAGCACGGATGAACCGAACCGTTTTGCTCTTCGCGCGCATTAGCACCGAGTAGGTGATGGCGGTCGCGCCTTTCAGTTTCACGCCTTTCAACAACGCGCTGTCGCTGATGCCTGTGGCGCAGAAGATAATGTTTTTGCCGTTCGCGAGGTCGTCCGCGAAAAAGACGCGGCCGAGATCTGCTTCGTGTCCGCTTTCCACGAGACTCTTCCGCTCATTGTCGTCGCGCGGCCACATCATGCATTGCATGTCACCTCCGAGGCACTTGATGCCGGCGGCTGCCAGCACCGCCTCGGGCGAACCGCCGATGCCGATGTACAAATCGATCGCGCTTTCCGGAATGGCAGGAGCCATGGCCGCCGCGATATCGCCGTCGCTGATCATCCGTAACGACGCTCCCGTGGCCCGAATCTGTCCGACAATCTCATTATGCCGCGGCCGATCGAGCATCATCACGACGACATCCTGGATGCGCTTGTTCAGAGCTTGCGCCACGGCGGCGAGCGTTTCTTCGATGGGACTGAGCAGCTTGATCGTCTCGATGCCTGCAATCTGCATGCTGCGAAGCACCTCCGGTCCATAGGACAGTTTCATCATGTAGAAGGAAGGGATATCGCGCAACGCGCATTTCACGCCTTCTTCCGGGCTGGCCGCGGCGATGCAGGCGATGGAGTTGGGCGCGCCCTTGGAAATGTTGGTCGTGCCGTCGATCGGATCGAGCGCGATGTCGAATTGAGGCGCGCCCGGATACCAGGTGCCCAACTGTTCGCCCTTAAAAATGCCCGGCGCATCATCCTTGATGCCTTCGCCGATCACCACTTCACCGCAGATGTTCATTAAATCGAACATGCCGCGAATGGCGTCGCAGGCGGCCGCATCAGCTTTTTCTTTTTCGCCCCGGCCCAGCCAGGGAAGCGAGTTCAACGCAGCTGCTTCCGTGGCGCGCACGAAGTCGAACTCGATGATCCGCTCGATGTCGTGGTAATTCTGTCGCTTTAGACGCATGGCGCGCGCGAAGTGTCACCAAATCAGCTGGTGAAGGCAAGCTGCGCCGGTTTGGAAACAATCGCGATGACCGGAATGCCGACGCAAAGCCGTGTGAGTTCGACGCGTTCGTCTCCCGGCCAAGCCGTACATATATAGAGAGAGAGAATAGTGCCGACCCTCGCGCTGCCGAAGTTCACATTCTCGGACCGTGCGCGTGTCGTGGGGATTCAACTTTTGACTGGGAGAATCACGGGCGATTTCGATGATGGCCAATGTGACGGACCAAACCGAGTCGTTCGCCGGCCTGGGGCGCATCTCGAAATGACGTTGCGGGAATGGACCGAACGTTATCAGCGCGAGATCGTTTTCACCAACGTCCGCTACCGGGGGGTCAGCACCTGGAAGAACGTCCTCGATCTCTGGGTCTTGCAGGAAATTAGCTGGGAGACGGACGTTGAATGCGTGATCGAAATCGGAGTCCGCTACGGCGGCACTTCGCTCTGGCTCTCGGACACGCTGCGCAATTTTCGCGGTCCCACGGGGAGCGTGATCAGTATCGATCTCGAAGCGCCGGCGATCCAGTGGCCCGCAAATGTGACGTTCATCTGTGGCGACAGCATGGCCGAGAGCGTCGTGGAAGAGGCGCGCTCGCTCTCCCGAGGGCGGCGAACGATGGTGATCGCGGATGGAGACCATGCTGCGGCCCACGTTCTGCAGGAAATGAAACAGTATGCGCCGCTGGTGAGCACGGGATGTTACTTCGTCGTCGAGGATGGAATTGTGGACGTGATGCACTGGAAGGAGTACACGCCCGGCCCGATGGTCGCAGCGGAACAGTTCGTCACGGAGAACGACGAGTTCGTCATTGATCGCACGCGCGAAAAATTCCTGCTGACCTATAGCCCACGAGGGTTCTTGAAACGGATCCGCCCGTCGGGGCAGACGGCCTAGATCGAATTTGCCGCGCCGGCCGGGACAAAGCTCTGCGTCCGTTCTGGATTTGCCTGGCGGGATTGTTAGGCTCAGCGTATACGCAAAGTTAATGTGAGCGAGATCGCGGAGCGTGAACGCCGTTCTCCTTCCGGAAAATTCCACACCTATTTCAAGGAGATTTCGGTCGCGCTCGGGCGCGAGCCGGAGTCGACCGATCTCCGCCGGCGTCATCCTTTCGATTTGTCGCTCTATCGCGTTCCAGCAGGCGCCTCCCGCTGCCCGTACCACGCGCATTCATCGGAATCTGAACTCTATATAATCCTATCCGGCCAGGGTGAAATTCGCGCAACTTCCGGGACGGTCGCGGCGGGTGCAGGCGACTTCTTTTTCTTCGCTCCCGGTGAAGCGCATGAAATTCGTAACCCTGGTCGGGATGACCTCACGTATTATGTCATCGCCGATAATTCGTTAGGCGAATGTTGTTACTATCCAGATAGCGACAAGTGGTCGGTGAGTGATGGGAGTAAAGACATGATCGTCCAGGGACGAGCGGTCGATTATTACGCCGGTGAGGACGAACGAGACTGAATCCGCCGTTTTCGCTTAACCCAGAAAGGGTCCTGCTTCCGGTGCTGTGTCCGTAACCACCGTGGGCGGCTCCGCGTTGCGCAG
>JACCXL010000027.1 GCA_013697015.1 Chthoniobacterales bacterium
ATCCATTCGATGCGCGGCGCCGTAATCTTCAGGGCAGCGGCATGTTCATCCTGCGCGTTCGGCCGGACGGCACAGTCTCACGCCGATGTCGAGGACAGCACTGGTGGGTCATCAGAGGGGTCAGAGCTTACTATTGACAGTAGTTTAGATTATTGGTAACCACGGGAGATGCCGCGGCCATTACGGATCGAGTATGCCGGGGCCTGTTATCACCTGATGAGCCGGGGAGACGGGCGTGAGCGGATTTTTGCCGACGATCAGGATCGGGCACACTTCTTGAGAACGCTGGGCGAAGCGTGCACCCGGAGTGGCTGGCGGGTGGATGCCTACTGCCTGATGAGCAATCATTTTCATGCTGTCGTGGAGACGGCGCAGCCCAATTTGGGAGCGGGGATGCAATGGCTGCTGGGCACGTACACGCAACGCTTCAATCGGAGGCACCGCCGCTGGGGACACGTTTTTGGCGGGCGCTACAAAGCGCAGCTGATCGACGAGCGGTCGCCGTCTTACCTGGTGCAGGCATGCAACTACGTGCATCTGAATCCGGCGAGATCGGGATTGGTGCCTGCGGGCGAGCGCCTGGAGCGCTACGGGTGGAGCAGTTACCCGGCTTATCTGCGGCCAGCGTTACGCTCGAAGTGGCTGCGGGTCGAGCGACTTCTGGGCGAGCATGGATTGCAAGTTGATTCGGCCAAGGCCCGGCGGGAGTTATCGCGCCGCATGGAGGAATTGCGCGCGGGAGAGTCGGCGGCAGAGCAGGAGCGGTTACGGAGCGGTTGGAAGATCGGGGCGGAAGATTTTGCCGACTGGCTGGCGGATAAGCTGGCGCGTGGTGGGCGCGAGGGAGAGCAAGCGCGGGAGCGACGCGAGGTGGACGAAGTCTTGGCCGAGCGCCTGGTCCAAGCCGGTTTGCGCGAGTTCGGCTGGAGCGCGACAGAAGTGAAAAGGCGGCAGAAGGGCGACGCCATCAAAGTGATGATCGCGCGCAGGGTGCGTTCGGGAACGCCCATGACTCGCAAATGGATTGCCGACCGCTTACATATGGGCAGCGCGAGCTATCTTTCTTCCTTGCTCTCACATGACGATAGTAAGCTCTGACCCCTATTGCCCCCTGCGGCATTTGTGGAAGGGCTGGCGCGATGCGGGCATCTCGGGGGGAGTTATTGGCAGCGGGCGAGTTTCGATGCCGTGATCGTGGTGCTAAGTGTGCTCGGGGTCATTGCGTTCATGCCGCGGTGGCAACGAATTCGCCACACCACTTCGTCACCGGCGGCGTCTTGCTCGTGGTCGTCGTTACGTTCTACATGCTTCTCTTCCGGTCGGTTAATCATGCGAACGAGAAGCTGATGCCGAGATTCCGGGAGCTGGAGAACCGCGGGCCACCGGAAACGTTCTCAGTTCGCGCTTCGCTAACGCTTTGAACTTCGCGAGCTGCCGGTGCGCTCTTTTTCGCCGCGCCAGAACCGCTCGCTTACGCGCGATATGGTGAAGCCGAGCTTCCTAATGGTGGCGTGATTCTCCAAGATCCGATCGGGCCGCATCGTCATGAACTGATCGAGGCGAACGTTCAGAAATGGATTGCCAGGCTTCAGCGCAACGACGTAGCGGAACCGGAAGGTGGATCCGGAAACTTCCCCGCGCGCGACCCCGACGACATCGTTCGCGCGCCCGTCGTAGTGGGTCGCGTCGATCCGGTGGATCTGCCAATGCCGTTCCTGCGTGCGACCGTCGTCGTAATGAAAAAGCTGATCGAGCAGAAGCGTGTTGCCGCGCAGGCGGCCGCGGCATTCGGTCGTAAACCGCTGCCGCGGTTTGCCGATCGTATTTTCGAAAACACCGCTGGAATGCGTTTGACCGGCGAAAAACTTCTCCGGCGCGAACTGCGGCTGATCCGCGCCCACCGCTTCCATTCGAGCCATAAAAAGAAAGGCTGCGATCCCGAGCGAACTGCGAAAGGGCGAGAACATCTCTTAACCTAGCCCAGCCGCGCATGCGCCGCTTCGAGAAGGGACAGAAATGCAGCGCGATCGCAAACGGCCGATCGACGGTCTTCACAAACCCCGGCCGAGGCGACTATCGAGCGTTGGTCAGCCCTGGGACGGGACGGGGGTCGCGTCTAAACGTTCTAACATTTGCGTGTTGCGATGGATAGCTTCGGTATCGCGGATAATGGTCGGCGTGTAAGAATGTCAAAATATTTAGACACGACCCCCGATAACGACCGACCCCCGATAACGACATGCTCAAGCAATATAAAGTCTTCGCGTGAGATTCGTCTGGATAAATTTTGGGGCCTTGCGCTTTGCGACGACAGGAGATAAGTCATTGCTCACAATCAGGAAGATCGGCTAGACTGGCGTGCGGTAAACCCGCACACGTGCATTCGAAATCGCACTACCTGTTCGTCTACGAAAATGCGTTTCAGCAGGGACCATTCCCGCCTGATCGTGTTCAGCGTATGCTACGAGACGGTGCGCTTACCGAGGCGGCGTTCGTCTGGCGGGAAGGGCTAACGGAGTGGCAACCGATCAATTCTGTATTGCCGCGACTGGCGTCCATTCGCCAGAAGGAATACCTAAAGTTTCTCGGGGAGGCTATTCCGCGGCCTCAGCTTTGAGGAGGCGCAACAGCGGCTAGATGCGTTGCTCGCAAATAATCCTGCAAAAAAACTCGCACTTGATCGCTGGGACGTGCTCGCGAACAAGCGTGATGAGATAGTGAGCTATTTCAAGCGCGCAGAGATGAAGTGCCCGATCTCCGATTTCGATGTCGTTCCTATGCTTGAGTCCATTGAAGAGGCCTATCCAAAGGATTTTGCATCGATTCCGTCCTACGAGATCGCGAGGGTCTTCAAAGCTCATCGCGATCATCGTTCCTGGGAAGACGATCCGGCAACGGACGCGCAGAAGGCAGTCCTGCGGTCCAAGCGAATCCCGTACGAAGGGCTAACATAGAAGCAGGCAAGCGATCTGATTGAAGTAATCTACAACGGCGCTACTGAAGGGCAAGTAAGACGACTTGAGTTCTACGGCATCAATTCGGAGGGCTTAACGAAAAACGAAGCCTGCGTCATCATCGATGACTACATCGCGGCTCATCCTGACGCAGAGAATGATTATCAACGCTGGAAGATGAACGGCTGTCCTCCGCTCTGACTATCGCGTACATCGAGCTGGGAGAACGGAGGGGGAGCGGACGGCAACAGGAGGATCAGAGCTGATTATTGACACTTAGATTGATTGAAATCGGCAGTGCCGGTTACGTTCGACTCCAATCGCTCCTGTCGAAAGCAAGCTCTGACCCCCAATCGGGTTTTCTGGCGCCGACAAATTCAAAAAGCAATTTCTGCCGCTTCGACAAAGCCATCCAACGCTACAACGTCGCGTCTAGATCAACGAGAATCTCTCGCGGCTTCGCCCCTTCGCCAGGTCCGAGGATTCCGCGTTGCTCAAGTATATCGATTATGCGCGCAGCCCGCGTGTACCCGAGACGTAGTCGTCGTTGAATAAGTGACGTAGATGCTCGCCGTTCCTGACGGATTATTTCGAGACACTTTTCGACTAGCTCTTCGTCTTCCGCGCTTATCTCTCCAGTCGGGGTGGTCGTTCGTGGCGGCGAAGGCGGCATCTGTGCAAAGAGGAAGCATACGATTCGCTGCAATTCGTCCTCGGTCACAAAAACGCCATGAACTCGTGTCATCGCGCCATGTA
>JACCXL010000032.1 GCA_013697015.1 Chthoniobacterales bacterium
CCGTTCCAGTATCTGATGGTCGGAGCTGCGCTCTGTCTCTTCTATCTGGGTTTGCTTTCAATCTCGGAATTTCTCGGCTTCGGGGTCGCGTACCTGATCGCTGCCGTCGCGGCCACCGGGTTGATCACCTGGTACTGCCGGCATTTCCTGGGAGGGGGCGTGCGAACGCTGATGGTCGGCGCGGGACTGGCCGGCGTTTACACCTTTCTCTACATCACGCTGCGCCAACAGGATTACGCTCTCCTGCTGGGTTCGATCGCGCTCTTTGTCGTCCTGGCAGTCGTCATGTTTGTGACGCGCAAGGTCGATTGGTACGCCCGCGATATCGCGTAACCAGAGAACGCCAGCAGTTGTATTTCCGCGGAGTCGCGTGGACGGTCTCCCGATGTGCCTGCCGGCCGGCTTGACGATTCTGGTCCTGGGCCTGCTCGGCGCGAGGACCGAGGTAGCCGCGTTGGAGGTGCGTGTGACGCGGGACTCCTACGACGCGGGTGGTCGCCGCATCAATATCGAACATTTTGAGCCAGCGGACGCAGCCGCGAAGGGCGCCGCCGTGGTCCTGCACGGCGCCGGTGGCACGATCTTCGATGGTCCGGAAATGCGTCGGGTCGCGCGGGCGCTGGCGGAGAACGGATACGACGTTTCGCTGCTCCACTACTTCGATCGCACGGGCACCTTGTTCGCGCGCGACCGCACGATGCAACAAAACTTCGCGCTTTGGCTGGAGACGGTGTGCAAGGGGATCGAGCACGTGCGAGTGACCCGCTCGCAGGGCCGTCCGGTCTATGTCTACGGCTATTCGTTGGGCGGTTTTCTGGCGATCGCGGCCGCCTCCGAGAATCGCGACGTGGCGGCAGTGGCGGAGCACGCGGGCGGCATCTGGAATAATCAAAAAGAGCGCATCGGACGAATGCCGCCGGTTTTAATGATTCATGGCGCGGTCGACCGACGCGTTCCCTTCGACAAATACGCGCGGCCGTTGCTGGCGAAGTTGCGCCGGGGGAAAGGCGGCGTGGTGACGCACTTCTATGCGCACGAAGACCACGTCTTCATGCCGCCCGCGCTCCGCGATGTGCGGCGCGAAGTTGAGCAATTTTTCGATGCCCATCGAAGAGCTCAGGCGCGGGTTGAATCGCCCGCTGCGATGTCGCACGTTAGGCGATAAAGTCGCGAAAATCGCGGACGCGCAGGATTGGTTCGAGGTGCTACAGACCAGCAGCCGGTCGCAAACGGCGGTCCTGACTTGCAGGAAGGAGAGTCAAGCGGGGAGCAGGCGGAAGAGATCGGAATAGTGACCAGGTTCTCCTGCTCCTGGGAGATCGACGGACAAGAAGTCACCCTACAGAAAGGCGACATCATTCTGATCGGCGCGGGACAAAACACTGCTTCACCAATCCCGGAGCGAAGCCAGCGGTGACGTTCAACGTTTACGCGCCGCCCGAATGTCCGCCCAACGCCTAGCGCTCAATCAAGCGGCGAGGAGCGGCGAGAAATCGTGCGGGGTACCGACGCCGTTGAATTTAGGATAGAGGAATTTTGCGACAGGCGCGTTCTCCTTCGTGACGCCGGTCGCCTGGGCTAATCCCGCTTCGCGCAAAGTGGCCAGCGATCGCGCCAGCAAATGGGTGCCGAAGCCACGATTGCGATATTCCATCGACACGCAGGGACCAGGTGAAAGGTGATTCTCGCTCTCCGGTTCGAGCGAAAGAATACTCGCGCCGATAATCCGTGAGCCGTGCCGAAGAGCGAGACGCACGACGTTTTCCGCCGCGAATGCCTTATCCAGCCAGACTTCGATCGTCTGCATCACTTCCTGCATCGACGGGTTCCAAGTGGGATCGAGAACAAAAGCGCGGGACATAACCTGGCGGAGTTCGATTTCGTCTTCCGCCGTAGCCGGCGCGATTTCGTAATGCTCCGGCAGTTCCGCGGCGAGGGGAGCGAAGTTGCTCAGCTCCCAGGTAAACCGGATCCAATTGGTGAATTTCATACGGGATCGCCGCCGCTACTATCGTGTAAGTACAACGCGCGGCAACTGCGGTTGGACGGGGGCAAGATGCAAAAAGTTCATGCGACCGCGGACGATCCTGAAATCGCCATTCGACGCGCCAACGTGGCGCGGGCGGCGGAGATTTCGGAGTTTTCGGGCCGCGTCTAGAGACTCTGAACGGTTTTGAACGTCTCGTAGAAAGACTGATAAAGCTCGCGATGCTGCGCTACGCCGCGTCGGAGCACAGGCTTAAAGTTGGCGAGATCCGCGATGTTGATGATTTGATCGACGCTCTGGACGAATGCGCCCATCGCGTCGTTGGTGGGAAAGCGGTGGCTCAGCAGCACGACGAAATGCTCGCGCCGCAACACTCCCGGGCGCTGCGTCATCTCGAGCAGGATGGGATTATTCGCGACCGTGGAGCCTTTGAAGTTCTCGTAAATGATCACGACGTTGTAGCTGTAGGTTTTGAGCTTCAGCAGCACGTCTTCCTGGAAAAGGCCGAGGTGCACCTTGTAGGTCATGTCGATCAACTGGGGCACGATGATCTTTTGGAATTGCTGGTGATCGACGCAGACCAGCGCGGTGTTATCGCCGACGTCGAAAAATGAATTATCCGTTTCCTGGTCCATGGCGTTTTAGCGAAAGGCGTTGACGGGCGCATCGAGGCGAAGACCGGAGTCGAGGTCGTTGTCGACGCCGCGCCCTTTCTGAATCAGGTCGATGCCGCGCGTGACGCGGCCTTTGCGTGAGGCAAACACCTTCGCGGTTTCCTCGCTGATCTGACCGTTCTCGTAGGCATCGAGAATTGATTGATCGAACGTCATCCAGCCGAAGGGCGAGCTGGCTTCGATGATTTCGTAGAAGCTGCGGTGCTCGCCTTCGCCGATTGCGATCGTTTCCTGCGTGCGCAGATTGTTGCCCACGATCTCGGTCAAGAGATGTCGACCGCCCGACACTTTCGGCGCGAGTCGCTGACTGACGATGTAGCGAAGCGTGTCCGAAAGGCGGACGCGGAGCTGTTGCTCTTCCCCGAGCGAAAAGAGGCCCAGGATACGATTGATCGACTGGCCCGCATCGACCGTGTGCAGTGTGCTCAGAACGAGGTGACCCGTTTCCGCTGCCATCAGAGCGATCTCCACGGTGGCGCGGTCGCGCATCTCGCCGACCAGAATCACTTTTGGCGCCTGCCGCAGCGCCGCCCGAAGTCCGTTCGGATAGTTGTTAAAATCCTGGCCGAGCTCTCGTTGATTGAAGGTTGCGCGCATGGTCGGATGCACGAACTCGATTGGATCTTCGAGCGTAACGATATGCACCGGCTGCGTTTCATTGATCTCGTTTAGGAGCGCCGCCAGCGTGGTCGTTTTGCCACTGCCGGTGGCACCGGTTACCAGGACGAGCCCCGTCTTTTCTTTCGCGATCTCCTTGAAGATTCCTGGCAGACCGAGTGAGCTCACGGTGGGGACGGCCCCCTCCAGTTTACGCATCACGATCGAGAAGTGTCCCTGCTGCCGAAAAATGTTCACCCGGAAGCGCGCCTCGCCGTTGAGCGAGTAACTGCAGTCGCAAGATCCGCCCGTCAGATAGTCGTAAATTAAGCGTCGATTCCCCTGCATCAGCGTGAGCGCGATCTGCTCAGTTTGGAATGGTGTCAGCGCCTCAATTGGAGGATCGACCAGGACCGGCTTCAGCTCGCCGAAGTCTTCCACCTGCATGGGGTGGCCCACTGAAAAATTCAGATCGGAGATGCCATCATAGGTTTGCAGCATCGCCGAGAGGATATTATCGAGATCGGGAATTCTCATATGTCTTCCGTCATTTCGGGAGGCGGTTCTTTCAGGAAGGGTCTGAACTTCTTCTTATCGATCGCCTTGTCGTACGCCTCTTCCGCCGAGATGCGGGTGTGTCGCAGATGATCCATGATCGCGTCATCCAGCGGCTGATTGCCCTTCTTCTTGCCGACCTGGATCATGCCCGGGATTTGATGCGTCTTCGCCTCACGCACCAGGTTGGCGATGGCCGTGTCGACGACCAAAATCTCCAAGGCCGCCACGCGACCGGGTCGATCGATAGTTTTGAAAAGATTCTGCGCGATCACACCCTTGAGCGACTCGGCCAGGGTCGCGCGAATCTGGTTTTGTTGATCGGTTGGGAAAACGTCGATGATTCGATCGACTGCTTTAGCCGCGCTGGAGGTATGGAGCGTTCCAAAAACGAGGTGACCTGTGGCCGCTGCGGTGAGCGCTAATTCGATCGTTTCGAGATCACGCATTTCTCCGACGAGCAGAATGTCCGGATCTTCGCGCAAAGCTCCGCGCAAGGCGGCCGCGAAGGAGCGGGTGTGCACGCCCACCTCCCGGTGTTGCACCAGGCAATTCTGGCTGCGATGCACAAACTCGATCGGATCCTCGACCGTGATGATGTGGTCGTGACGCTGCAGATTAGCGTAATCCATCATCGCCGCGAGGGTGGTCGATTTGCCGGAACCGGTCGGGCCGGTGACGAGCACGAGTCCCTTTTTCAGCATCGGAAATTTCTTCAGCACGGCGGGTAGATTGAGTTCATCCACCGTCAGCACCTGGGCGGGAATGAGCCGGAAAACGGCAGAGATGCCGTACTTCTGCTGGAAGAAATTCGCCCGGTAGCGGGCGACGCCCGGAACTTCGTATCCGAAATCGATGTCGGATGTTTCCTCGAAGAGTTTGATCTTACCTTCCGGCGCGATCTCGTAGACCATCGCCTTCAGGTCGTCATTGCGCAGCGGCGGGAAGTCCACCCGCACGAGATCGCCGTTAATGCGAAGCATCGGCGGATTGTTCGTGGAGAGATGCAGATCGGAGGCCTTCTGCTCGGCCATGAGTTTAAAGAAAGCGTCGATGCGAGCCATGAGGGTCCCGCATTGGAGAAGCTAAATCAGTGCCACCTACGTTGGATTCAACGTTGGACGCCTCGCTTGGCGGATTTTCCCGGTGCCTGGCCGGGTCCTATGATTTAGGGTCGCGGCGTTTCGAGCGTGGAGCGGACTTGCTCGAGCAGCTTCTCGCGCGTGTAGGGCTTGGGAATGAAGCCGCGCAGGCCCTGGGCGAGCATGTTGCTCAACTTGCCTTGTTCCGCGAAGCCGCTGCTCAGCACGACATTCACATTGGGATTGAGCGCACGGAATTCGTCGAAGACGGCGTCCCCGTCCATGACCGGCAAAAAAAAGTCGAGAATGATGAGGCCGATCTGCCGGCCAATCTGCTGGTAAATATGAAGCGCCTCGAAACCATCGTGTGCGATGATCACCTTATAGCCTTCGTCGGCCAGCATCTCGGAAGCGACTTTGCCGATTTCAACTTCGTCGTCGACGAGCAGGATCAACTCACGGCTGCCTTTGGGGTTCAGCACCTTTATCTCGGGGGGGATCGCACCCGCAGCGGAGCTGGGCGAGGCGGTACCGGCAGGCTTCGCGGCGGCGGTTGCTTTTCCTCCGCCGGCCTTCTTTTTTGCTTCCTTCGGACTGGGAGCGCGCGACGCCAGCGGCGGCGGCATCACCTTGAAGGCAGCCGGGACCGCGGGTGAGGGCGAACTCTCCGCTTCAGGCTGGGCTTTGCTGGGTGCGACCGGGCCGGCGCTACGCTCGAGAATTTTCGACGTGACACGATCGAAGATAGCCTGCGCCGCCTTCGAAGCGAGCTCGACGCGCTCGGCGAGCAGATCGATGTAGTTGTATTCGCCCTTGTGCTGGCACGCCAAATCCGCATACCGCGAGATTTGCTGCAGCATCGAATTTAGCTCGGTCGAAGTAGTGGCGATCCACTTTAGATCTTCATGCTCGAGCATACGGACTTCGCGTTCAGGTCGGATCGCTATCGTTCAGACCAGCCCAACAGACGCAGGCGAGAATGGAAAAGAGTGGGAGAGCAAACGAATCAATGGTGAGCATAGACCGGGAGCTTCGGGAATCAGCACGCTTCATGCCTCTTCGGATTCCGCTCGTCAATCGCAATCCGAGACGGAGGCAACCTTCCCACGAGCTAGCGATCGAACGACGCGCGGAGCGCCGGGCGCGAAGCCTCACGATCGAGGCGGCCTGCGCTATTTGCCGAGCGCCGATCGGAGACCGGATTTGGCGGATTCCACTTCGCGTGGGCTCGCGTGGCATAAGAGGAGCGCGCGCAGCCGTTCGCCTTGGTAATAGCGGGCGGTGAACTTTTTCTTCGCGTAACTTCCATTCAACTCGACGCGCGTAGGTTGCAACGAAAAGTCGCCCACAAAGTCGAGGCGCAGATCGAATATTTCACTCCAAAAATAAGGGATTTGTTCGTAGCGCTGCCGTTTCTTGCCCGTGATGTTTGCGCCCGCGACCAGGCCCTGCTCGCGCGCGTTCTCCCAATGCGTCTGCCGGCGCACACCTCCCATGATGCGATCCGGGTAAAACGCCAGGTCGCCAATGGCGTAGATTCCTTTTTCTTCTGTCTCCAGAAACTCCGTGACTGGTGAACCATGCGGGCCCGAAAGGGGAGTATTCCGCACCAGCTCGAGATTGGGCTCCGCGCCGCATGCCACTACCGCCACGCCGGCCGCGACCCGATTTCCGCTCTTCGTCTGGATATTTCGTAAAACGGTTTTGCCTTCGAATCCGTTCAGACTCTCGCCCAGCAGCAGCGTGACGCCGTGCTTGGCGAAATAAGAACTGATCCAGGCGCCCGTGTCAGGATCGAGGTAGCGGTTCAACAAATACGGATTGCGATGCATGATGCTGACCTTGAACTTCAACTGGCGCAGGCTCGCAGCCGTCTCGCAGGCGAGCAGACCGCCGCCCACGATGACGATCATTTTTTCCAGCGACGCCATTTCACGCAGGGCCAGCGCATCGCGAATGGTGCGCAAATAGATCACATTTCCCAGGCCTACTCCCGCCACGGGGGGGCGCACCGGACGGCTGCCCATCGCGAGACAGGCCTTGTTGAACTCGATCGTTTCTCCGTTTCCGAGAACGGCGAGCCGCCGGTCAATGTTCAACTGCGTGACCATCGCGCCGAAGCGCGTTTCTATCTTGTGAGAGTCGTACCAACCTGGCTCCAAATGAACCAGCTTCTTCAGCGGCGCGGTTTTTTCGCGCAGAAAGCTTTTGGAGAGCATCCAGCGCTTGTAGGGATGAAAGCTCTCGGCCCCCACCAACGTAACGGTCCCTCGTTTGTCGTACTTGCGGATGTTTTCACAGACACTGCCGCCGCCGATGCCGCTTCCGATGATGAGGTAGTCCCGTTGTATCATTTGACGAAAGCGGGACGATAGGAGACGAGCCGATCGGCTGGCGAGGTAAAAATTCGCAACTCTTGCTCTAGAGGACGGCGCGACAAATCGCGACGGAAGCAATCACCCCGGTAAGGTCGGCCAGAAGACCGGCCGGGATGGCATGGCGTGTTTGCTTGACCCCGACAGCGCCGAAATAAACCGCAGCGACATAGAAAGTCGTTTCCGTGCTTCCGTAAACTGTCGCCGCCATCAGGCTGACAATGTTGTCGGGTCCGAGTCGATGCACCACGTCGGCGAGAAGGGCGAGTGTGCCGCTGCCGCTGAGCGGGCGCATCAAAGCGAGCGGCAGGAGATCCGGCGGGAAATGCAGCGGCGCAAGGACCGGAGTGAGGAGATGTGTCAGCAAGACGATCCCGCCCGCGCCTTTGAACATGTTGATCGCCACCAGCATGGTGACCAGAAACGGGATAATCTTGAGGATCACGCCGAAGCCTTCCTTCGCTCCTTCCACGAATTCCTCGTAAACTTTCAGCCCGCGGGTGAACGCATAGATCGGGAAGAAACTGAGCAAAAACGGAATGGCGAGCAGCGAGAGCGCGTTCACGCTTCGGACGAAGACGTTTTGTGACTCCGCGTTCGGATCGAGGGGAAGATTGAAAACGTTCGGCAAAACCATGCGCGTGAAAAGCACCGCGAAGAAGAGACCCAGCACCAGAAGGACGGGTGTCGCCCACCAACTCGTAGGAAGCGGTGCATCGCTTGCGCTGTAGCCGGGGGCGGTGACTCCGGCCGGCGTTGTGGCCCCGGCCGCTGAGGCAAAGCCGGGGTCATCGCCCCCGGCTACAGCGCTCGCACGATCACGTAATCGAAAAAACGGCAGCTTTTCGAGGAGCTTCACGGAAATTATCGCCACGGTCGCGGCACAGAGCGTGGCGAGAAGGGCTGTCCCCACGATGGCGGTCGGCCGCGTCGAACCGGCCGCAGCCAAAAGCGCGATTGCCGTCGTTGGGATGAGCTGCACCGAGCTCGTATTCAATGCCAGAAACGTGCACATGGAGTTGGTCGCCACGCCGGGCCGGGGGTTGAGCGTCTCCAGATCGCGCATGGCGCGCAAGCCGAGCGGCGTCGCGGCGTTTCCGAGCCCCAGCATATTCGCCGCCATGTTCATGACCATGGAACCGATCGCGGGATGATCGGCCGGCAGTTCCGGAAACAATAGCCGCATGATCGGTCGCAAGGCGCGCGCAATTCGCTGCACCAGTCCGGCGCGCTCCGCGAGCCGCATCACGCCGAGCCAGAGCGCCATGATTCCGATCAGACCGAATGAAATTGTGACGGCGGTTTTCGCGCCGTCGAATGCGCCGTCCGTAACGTCTTTCAGCCGTTCGTTCCAGCCGCCGATCGCGACCGACAGAAGAATCAGCGCGAGCCAGATGTAGTTCAGCACGACGGTTTATAACAATCACCTCCCGCAGCGGGGAAGCGATTTGTCTGCTCTCATCCGCCGGGCTTATTCCAATAAAGTGGCCGCGTGTCGGAGCGCCGAGTCCGTTCGCCCGCCAAGCATGCGCGCGATTTCCTCGCGCCGCGCCTTTCCACGGACTTCCTGCAGCCGGGAATGTGTCCGTCCGTCCACGACTTCTTTGGTCACCACAAAATGCGTTGTCGCTTGCGCGGCGACTTGCGGCAGATGGGTGATGCACAAGATCTGATGCGCGGAGGCGAGGGCGTGCATTTTCGCGCCGACGGCATTGGCGATCTCGCCGCCGACGTTGGCGTCGATTTCGTCGAAGACGAGCAGCGGAACTTCGTCCTGCGCAGCCAGCGACGATTTCACTGCCAGCATCACGCGCGAGATTTCACCGCTCGACGCGATGGTGCGCAATGGTTTCAGCGGTTCCCCGGCGTTGGGAGAGAAGAGGAGTTCGACACGGTCAAAACCGTGCGCATGCGGTTCGTTTTGCGCGCTCAATTGTGCTTCGAATTCAGAACGCGTGAAGCCAAGGTCACGCAAGTTGCGGCGGATATTTTCGGCGAGCTTGGGTGCGGCCTTCGCCCGGCGCTTGCGCAGAGTCTCGCCCGCGCGCCGCATGACGGTTTCCGCCGCTTCACTATCCCGCGCCAGCCGCTCCAGCTCCGCATCGCGCCCTTCGATTTTTCGCATTCGTTCGGCGGCTTGTTCGCCGAAAATAATCACGTCGGAAATCGTGCCGCCATATTTCCGTTTCAGTGTCTCGAAGAGAGAGACGCGTTCCTCGAGCGCCGCCAGTTGGGCGGGATCAAGGTCGAGGCGCTCGGCGTAAGCGGAGAGAGCGCGCGCGATTTCACTCAACTCCACCACGCTCGCGGCATGTGCTTGTGCGAACGGAGCGATCGAGCCATCGATTTTCTCCAGCTCCCGCAACAACCGCTGCGTCTCCGCCAGCTGCGCAAGAACGGCATCATCCGCGTCGGCAAGGCGCCGCGCGACTGCACCGGACAATTCGATCAGCCTTTTGCTGTTACTCGCCAGCCGGTAACGGGAGTTGATCTGGTCCTCTTCCGCCGGATCGAGGCGCGCGGAAGCGATTTCGATCACCTGATGTTTCAAGAGGGAGAGTTCCTGCTCGCGACCCGCTTCCACCTCACTGAGCGCCGCTCGTTCAGCCGACAACTTCTGCCGTTGGCGATAGGCTTCACCAAATGCCCGCAGCTCATCATCTGCGTGCGCAAAACGATCCAGTAGATCCAACTGTCGATCGGAAGAGAGCAACGACTGATGGTCGTGCGGACCGTGCAAATCCACGAGGTCGTCGCCGAGCGTCTTAAGCACCGCGAGAGTTGTCGGCGAACCGTTGATGAACTGCCGGTTCGCACCCGTAGCGGAAAAACTTCGCTTGACGATGAGCTGCCCATGGCCGGGTTCGACACCTGCCTCACTGAGCGCCGCATCCAGCGCTCGGAGACCGTCGCCCTCGAACACCCCTTCGACCACGCAAAGGTCGGCGCCTGTGCGGATGAGCGACTTGTCGGCGCGCTCCCCGAGCAGGAGTTGGAGCGCGCCGATAATGATCGATTTGCCCGCGCCGGTCTCGCCTGTGACCGCGATGAAACCCGGCGCCAACTCCCACTGCAGATCCTCGACCAGTGCGAGGTTTTTGATGCGCAACAAAGTCAGAACGGCGGCCATTGCGGGAGGTTGAGAGTTGCTGGTTGCGCGTGGAGAGTGCTGCCGCCGCAACTCTGGAGTCTCAACTGTCCGCTTCCAACCCTCAACTCTCGATCACTTTTCTCGGAACCGGAACGTCGCAGGGCGTGCCGATGATCGGGTGTGATTGCGAGGTCTGCCGCTCTGCTGATCCGCGTGACCAGCGGCTGCGTTCGTCGATTTACGTCGAAACACCGGAGTGCTCGTGGGTGGTGGATACCGGTCCGGACTTTCGCACGCAGGCGCTCCGGCAGAATATCCGCAGGCTCGATGCGGTCGTGTTTACACATTCGCACACCGATCACATCATGGGATTCGATGACCTGCGGAGGTTCTCGTATGCGCGCGGTTCGATGCCTGTCTACGCCTCCGCTGCAACGATGCGCGATTTGGAACGCGTCTTCGAGTTCGCGTTCAACGGTCTTAACCGCTTTCCTGGCTATCTCCAACCTGAGCCGCATTTGGTGACCGGTCCTTTTACGCTCGGCGGCACCGTCATCGTGCCGCTCCCGGTCCCGCATGGAAACGCGACGGTGAACGGTTACCTTTTCACCCGCGATGGAGTCGCGCTGGCCGCTTATCTGAGCGATGCAAGCGGCGTTCCCGACGCAATCGCGCAGCAGATTTCCGGCGTCAAAATCCTGATCATCGACGCGCTGCGGCCTAAGCCGCACCCGACGCATCTAAGCGTGGCCGGGGCGCTGGCGGTCGCGGCGCGCGTGCGACCTGACACGACTTACTTCACGCACATCGCTCATGAGTTGCCGCAAGCGGCCGAAGCGGGATTGCCGTCGGATACCTACGTTGCTTACGACGGTCTCACCTTGTCTTTATAACGTGAAGCGACTCACGTTGGGCCTCGCTCTCGCGGGGATGGTTCTGGTCGCGACAGCTCGCGGTGAGCCTTCACTCGCACCGGCGACGATCGTTGTCTTCAACCGTGATGTCCCCGAGTCAGTCGACCTCGCCAGATTTTACGCTCAGAAGCGCGGTATCGCGCGCGATCATCTCGTGGGGCTCTCCTGTTCCTCGGCGGAGGAAATCAGCCGCGACGAATATGACGCCACAATGGCGGAGCCGTTGCGGAAAGCATTTGAGGAACACAAGTGGTGGAGTTTGCGACAATCGGCGACAGGTGCGCCGTCTGTCGTGACGAACTCGATCCGATTCGTCGCCCTGATGAAGGGATTGCCGTTGAAGATTCGCGCCGCCACGGCGTATCCCGGCGATCAGCCGGCTGCGGGGCCGATCGGAACTCGCAACGAAGCTTCGGTTGATTCCGAACTCTCTGTCCTGGGAGCGTTCTCGGCGCGTATTTCCGGTGCGATTCCGAATCCGTATTTCCAAAGCTACAAGCCCATCCCGGAATTTGAAAACGCGGGGCTCTTGCTCGTATGCCGGCTCGACGCTCCCACGGCTGAGATCGTTCGACGGATGATCACCGACGCGCTGGAAACCGAGCGCAGCGGATTGTGGGGACTCGCCTACGTCGATGGTGCGAACAACAGCTCTGGCGGCCGGGAGACTGGGGATCGCTGGTTGGCCGAAATTCCCAATCAGCTGCACAAGGCGGGCATCCCGGTCGTTTGCGACGAGGCATCCGACACATTTCCGGACGGCTATCCCATGACGGACTGCGCGCTCTATTACGGTTGGTATGCCGATAATGTGAACGGTCCCTTCAACCAACCTGGATTTCGCTTCCTGCCTGGCGCGATCGCAGTTCACATTCATTCCTACAGCGCCGGCACACTGCGCGATCCAAATGCGGGCTGGACAGGTCCTCTCGTAGCGCGCGGGGCCGCCGCTTCGCTCGGTAATGTTTACGAGCCCTACCTGCAGCTAACGGCCCACCTCGACATTTTGAACGACCGATTGCTCCATGGTTTCACGCTTGCGGAAAGTGCGTCCATGGCGACGCCCGCCCTTTCCTGGATGACGGTAGTCGTCGGCGATCCGCTCTACCGGCCTTACGC
>JACCXL010000245.1 GCA_013697015.1 Chthoniobacterales bacterium
GCGGACTTGGGATGACCGTGGCAAAAAGCGAGCAAAGATCTTTTTTTGGAACAGTCGCGTTCTTGTTCAAGACGACCGCGTCGGAATGGCTGGAAGACAAGGCTCCGCAACTGGGCGCCGCACTGGCTTACTACACGGTTTTTTCGCTCGCGCCTCTCATCCTGGTCCTGCTCGCAGTCATCGGCCTGCTGTTCCGGCATGATCCCTCCGGCGCGTGGACCAAAGTGACCGAGCAGATGAGTTACTTCCTCGATCGGAGCGCGATCGATGTTGTGCAGGGAATCGCGCAAAAAGCGTCCGAGCCGGGCAAAAGCGCGCTGGCGACTTCGATCGGGATTCTGCTGGCGATTCTTGGTGCCAGCGGGGTTTTCGGTCAGCTGCAGGATTCGCTGAACACGATCTGGGGAGTGAAAGCCAAGCCCGGCGTCGGGATCTGGGGTTTTCTCCGCGCGCGTTTTCTATCCTTCGGGATGGTGGGGGGGCTTTGTTTCCTGTTGCTCGTTTCGCTCGCGGTCGAAGCACTCCTGAAAGGGTTCAGCCATTACGTACAGGCGCGGCTGCCGGGCGGTCTTGCGATTGCCGTGGCTGTCTATTTGACGTTCGATTTCGCGGCCGTGGTGACGATGTTCGCGCTCATCTTTAAAATTCTGCCGGACGCGAAGACGCGTTGGCGAGACGTTTGGTTCGGCGCGGCCATGACAGCCATTTTCTTCCTGATTGGCAAATGGGCGCTGGGTCTTTACCTGGGCAGCGGAACGGCCGCCTCGGCCTACGGAGCGGCCAGCTCGCTGATCACCCTGCTACTTTGGATTTATTATTCGTCCCAGATTCTCCTCTTTGGAGCGGAGTTTACCCAGGTCTATGCCAATCGGCTCGGTGGCCAGGTAACGCCTTCGAAGTGGGCGGTGCGGATCGATCAGAAAGAAGTCGAGGTCTCGAGGCCCGGACAAGCCGCGCATCGTTAGGGGAGCGCCCACGCCGGCCGAAGGCGGTCGTATTCAGCGGCCGGAAGTTGCCCGAGGAGCGGCTGCTTCGTGGCATCCAGCCATCGAACGACGCGCTCGAGCGACTCCGGTGCCATCGCGGTGCAACCGGACGTCGGGCGGCCGGGTCCTCTCCAGACGTGCAGGTAAATGCAAGAGCCGTAGCCGGGGAACTGCTCCCAGTTATGCTTTACGTCCACGAGCCAGCGAAAGAGGGGATTGGTGCCGCGGATTTTCTCCGAGCTGTCCCAATCACGCTCCGAGATCTGCGCGCTATCAAAAAGTCGATTGTAACGCCGGGAGGCAGAATCATCGACGCCCTCAAAAGTTTCGGAGAGCTCCGAAAACGGGAAGTGAAAATTCTGACGTGTTGCTCCGCGGCTGTAGATTTTTTCGAATGCGAAGACGCCCGCAGGCGAGCGGTTATCGCCTTCGCGTTTGGGCGCTGCCGAAGAAGGCCACGAACCGTGCAGACCGATGCCCCAGGCCAAACCGTTGCGCCCGAGCATCGCCGAAAATGCTTTGCCTGATTTTTGCCAGCGCCCGCCTGCGGAGCGCTCATACAGCGCGACGCTCGCATTCGTCGCGTTCCAATCGGCCGCGGTGGCGACCACAAGTTGATCGCACTCAGCCAGGGCGGGGATGGCTTCGTGAATACCGGCACCAGGTTGATCGGTGGATGGCGCCGCGCTTGCCATGGTCGCGGCGATGAAGGGGAGGAGAACCAGTGCGCAACTGCGCCGGACGGTCACGCTTGCGCGGCGCGTTTGGCTGCGCCAGCCACAAGCCGGTCGCGCACGACGATCGCGCGCTTATGTGTCCCACGACCGATCTCGCCCGCGGGATCGTGCGTCACCACATCGAAAACAAAGAGCTTGCCGTCCCGGCCGCGATATCGCGCCGTCGCGGTGGCTCGTGCGCCAATCGGCGTGGCCGCGGAATGGATTACATCAACAGTCACGCCCACGGACATTTCTCCCGGTTGCAAGAGGGGATGCAGGAGACGCGCACCGGCCAGTTCCATCAGTGCGATCATCCGCGTGGTTGCGAAGACTTCGGGAAACCGATCGAGTGGATGATCACTGAGCGCGAGGTCGCTGGCACAATCTGAACGCTCGACGATCCGCTCCGCGGTTGCGGTCGCATCGATCTCGGGCTCGGTCACGCGGGTTGCCACGTTTCCTGTCCATCGCTGTCCTCCCGCGCCAGCACCGGCTCAGAGTATTCAGGCATATGCTCCTTTGCGATTGGTTCCGGCTCGTTCGTTTCGGCTTCTTCCCGACCGCGTCCCTCGTGGTGCGTCTTCGCGAGCAGCACATAAAGCGACGGCACAATGAAAAGCGTGAAGATCGTGCCGATTGTCATCCCGCCAACGAGAACAAGGCCGATGGAGTTTCGGGCCTTTGCACCCGCGCCCGTGACAAAGACTAGCGGCATGTGACCGGCCACGGTCGCGATCGTGGTCATCAAAAT
>JACCXL010000058.1 GCA_013697015.1 Chthoniobacterales bacterium
CACATCGACTGACCGAAGCCGAGCGCGAACAAGGCGTGCAGTCGTTCACGGATTTTCCCGCGCTCGCGTCCGAGCTGACCGACGGATCGGTGGAAATCGAAACGATCGTCCGCTTTATCGACAGACCCCTCGGGACTCTCACGCTTGACGCCGAACGACCGCGCACCTTCTGGCCGTCGCCCGACGATTGCCGCGAGGAGTTGAACCAATTCGCGCCCGCCGGCCGCTGCGATTCACTCTTCGTTTACTGGCCGCAGCACGATTTCGCGGCCGAAACTGCAATCCCGTCGCGCGGGTGGGGACTGGGGATGGGTGCCTCTGCGTGGTCGAATGATGCAACCTACGCGACGGTGGCGAACGCACCGCGTGCCGCGTGGGAGATGCCTCGTTCTGGCGAAGTCTGGTTGCACGAGTGGCTGCATGGAGTCTGCGCACAATATTCCCGCCGCGGAGTACCGATGCCCGATGGCGACGCGGATGGGGCGGAGCGGCACGGCTATGTGCGTTCGGCGGAAACCGGCTGGTGCGATTACTATTGCGATCTGATGAAGGGCTGCGTTCTGGAGGCTGGCCAACGGAAAGGCATCCCCCTCACCGCCTGGAATGCGCTTCCGTTCGAGCGCGCAGCTGGACGGGCCCGGCCTGTCTGATCGCCGGCCGATCCCTATTCCGCGATCGCCTTTTCGGCGCCGAGCCCGGTGTTCGCTCGTACGCTCAGCTCAGCGAAACGCGCTTCCGCTTCCGGTTCACGCCGCAATAAGGTGCCCAGAAGGGCGCCGAGAAAACCGAGTGGAATGCTCACAATGCCCGGGTTCTCGAGCGGGAAAAACGGTCGATGTTGAATCAGGTGCCGCGCTGCGGCGGCGGTCCCGGCCGGATCTACTTTCATGATGCTGGGACTGATGATGATGAGGGCGAGTGATGCAACGAGGCCGGTGGCGAGACCGATGACTGCGCCGGTGGTGTTGAAACGTTTCCAGAAAAGGGAAAGAACGATCACCGGCAGATTCGCAGAGGCGGCGACCGCGAAAGCCAGAGCGACCAGAAACGCGACGTTCGCGTCTTTGCCAAGCAAGATCGCGATCCCGATCGCGACCGCGCCGACAACGAAGGCCGTGGCGCGCGCCACACGCACCTCTTCGCCCGGCGCCCGCTCCACTCCACGATGAATCACATTTGTGTAGAAATCGTGGGCGAAAGAAGTCGAGGCGCTGATCGTGAGACCGGCCACGACCGCCAGGATGGTGGCGAAGGCAATCGCCGCGATGAAGGCGAAGAAGATGTCACCGGCCAGCGCCTGAGCGAGCAACGGCGCGCTCATGTTGTTTCCGCCGTGCGCCGTAATGAAATCGCGACCGACGATGGTGGCGGCGCCGAAGCCGAGAAACGTGGTCATGATGTAGAAACTGCCGATTAGCGCCATCGCCCAGACGACACTGGTGCGCGCCGTTTTCGCGTCCGGCACGGTATAGAAACGGACGAGAATGTGCGGCAACCCTGCAGTGCCGAAAACGAGAGCCATGCCTAACGAGATCAAATCCAGAGCGCCATGATTGGCCGCGGTATAGCGCAGCCCCGGCTCCATGAAATTCTTCGTCACGAGCGCTCCTTTCTCGTGATAGCTCACCCGAGTGACCGCGTCGAAAAACGCCGCGAAGCTCCACCCGAAATGCGCCAGCACGAGGAGACTCAACAAAATTGTCCCCGCCATCAGCAGAATCGCCTTGATGATCTGCACCCAGGTCGTCGCCAGCATCCCGCCGAAAACGACATAGATAATCATGAGCACGCCGACGCCGATCACCGCCGTCTGGTAGCTGACATGTGAGCTGCCGAGCAAAAGCGTCACGAGCGCGCCCGCCCCGACCATCTGCGCAATCATATAGAACGTGCTGACGGTAATAGTACTCAGCGCCGCCATCGCACGCACGGGCCGCGGACTTAACCGATAGGCCAACACATCGGCCATCGTATATTTGCCGGCGTTGCGAAGCGGTTCGGCGACCACGAGCAGCACCGTGAGGTAGGCAACAAGCCAGCCGACCGAAAACATGAAGCCGTCGTAACCGAAAAACGCGATGAGCCCGGCAATGCCGAGAAACGACGCCGCACTCATGTAATCGCCGGCCACCGCGACGCCATTTTGCCAACCTGTGATCCGCCGGCTGGCGGTGAAAAATGCCGCTTCGCCTTTCGATTTGCGCGCCGCCCAATACGTGATCGCCAGCGTGACGAGCACAAAGAAAAGAAACATTGCGAGAGCGGCGCTCATATCGAATTCCGCTGTCGCAAAATTTCGGCCGCCATCTTGTCGAACCGGGCCGCGGCCCGCACGTAAAGCCACGCGATCAACCAAGCCATGAAGAACTGCGAGAGCGCGAACAAGTAGGCAAGATTCACCGCGCCGAAAACTCGCTTCTCCATCAGCGGGCGCGCGTAGCCGACGAGCACGGGCAGCGCAAAGTAATAGACGACGAAAAATATCATCGCCGGCACGACAAACCGGCGCTTCGCCTTGAGAAGCGCGCGGAAACGCTCACTCGCAGCGAGCGCCTCCCAATCGATCACCCCCGCTTCCTCGTCCGCGGTGCGCTCATGCGGCGGCTTCGGCGGCAAATGACTCAATCGCGCGATGTCGGTAGCCGCACCGACGATGGGCGTCGGATCTTCCGGATTCTTGCGCTCGTCCCCCGCCATTG
>JACCXL010000062.1 GCA_013697015.1 Chthoniobacterales bacterium
GGATTGCCGAATTCCCGCAGAGAATCGACTGCTGGGCGCAAAAGGTTTGCGCGCGCCGCTTTCGTGTCTGTCGCAGGCGCGGGTCGGGATTGCGTGGGGTGTCATCGGCGCGGCGATCGATTGCTACGAGACGGCGCTCGCCTACGCAAAACAGCGCGAGCAATTTGGCCGCCCGATCGCCGGCTTCCAACTGGTGCAGGAAAAACTGGTCTGGATGGTGCAGGAAATTACCAAGGCGCAATTGCTCGCCCTGCGTCTCACCCGCATGATGGAGGCGGGCGAGGTGCGTCCCGCGCAAATTTCGCTGGCGAAGCGCAACAACGTCTGGATGGCGCGCGAATGCGCGCGCAAAGCGCGCGACATCATGGGCGCCGCGGGCATCACCGATCGCTATTCCGTGATCCGGCACTTCATGAATCTCGAGAGCGTCTATACCTACGAAGGCACGCACGACATCCACACCCTGGTCGTCGGCCACGACATCACGGGGATCGACGCCTTCGGCGGTTGATCGGCCTAACGTCATCCCCAGCGCAGTCGAGGGATCCCGTGGAGCCACCGGTAGACATCCCGCTGTTCAAAGGATCGTCGGGATCCTTCGACTCCGCTACGCTCGCTCAGGATGACAGAGGGCAATCCGTAGCTTAGGTTCTACAGCCATGAACGAACCAGTTTATATCCTCGGCGGCGGCCGGACTGACTTTAAGCGCAACCTGAAGAAGGAAGGCAAAACGATCCGCGATTTGATCACGGAAGTCGGTCGCAAGGCAATTGCCGCCGCGAAGATCGAGCCCTCGCAGATTGAAGCGGCGGCCGTGGGTAACTTTAACGCTGGCCAATTCACCAGGCAGCTACATCTCGGCGCGTTCATCCCGGAGATTGACCCGGCGCTGCACGGCATTCCGACGATGCATACCGAAGCGGCGTGCGCTTCCGGTTCGCTTTCCGTGCTGCTCGGCGCGCAATGGATCATGGGTGGATTTCACGACGCGGTTCTCGTGGTGGGCGCGGAACAGCAGAAAACGATGTCGTCCCTCGACGGCTCGGACGTGCTCGGTGCGGCGGCCGATTATCACGTCGAGAAACCGGAGTACGGCGATTTCATGTTCCCGAAATTATTCGGCCGGATCGCACAGATCTACATCGAAAAGTACGGGGCCACGCCTAACGATCTAGCTTCCGTCGCTTACAAAAATTACGCGCACGCGCGCTTGAACCCGCTGGCGCAGATGCGCGACGCGAACCTCACTTACAACGACGCCTCGCAAGTCTCGGAAAAAAATCCGAGCGTCGCGGCGCCGTTGCGCGTGTCCGATTGTTCGCAGATCACCGATGGCGGAGCGGCCGTCGTCCTCGTCTCCGGCAAATACCTCGATCGCATCGGCCGCGACAAATCGAAGTTGCCGCGCTTGCTCGGATTTGGCCACACGACTGATTACCTGGCGCTCGAGAAAAAAGATGCGCCGACCTTCAGCATCGCGCGCAAAGCCGCCGAAAAGGCGTTCGGGATGGCGAACCTCAAGCCGCGCGATATGCAAGGCGCCGAGGTGCACGATTGCTTCTCCATCACCGAGATCGTCGCCTACGAAATCCTCGGGCTCGCGGAGCCGGGCAAAGGCGCCGAGCTGGCCAAGAGCGGAGCGACTGCGCTCCCGCAGGTACGCGGTGAGCACGTCAGCGGGAAGATCGGTTGGGAAATTCCCGTGAACACCGGCGGCGGTCTGATCGGCGACGGTCATCCGGTTGGCGCGACGGGCGTGCGACAAGTTTTTGACGCCTACCAGCAACTGACGAACCAGGCCGGTGCGCGACAAATCGAAGGCGTGAAGCGTTTCCTCACCTTCAACATGGGTGGCAGCCTGACGACAAGCGTCGCCATGATCTGGGGTCGGTCGTGACTTCGATAGCTCGCGTGAAGTCGATTCTTGCGCGGCTTTAAACCCATTTTGCCGCCGAAGGGATTCGTCGTCGGATGTTCGTGACGAGCTTTACGGTTGCGTGTGCGCGCCACGCAGCGTCATCGAATCGTTAGACAACATCCGGCGCGGGCGGCGTCTCCTTCAAAAGGATGTGGCGCAACTGTCATTCGTTCGTCCACCAGGAATATCGGCAGCGACGAGCATTTCGTCGGCTTTGCCGATTTCGAAAACGGGATATCACAATCCCATCGGTGGGAGAATACGGCTCTTGCCTGCGCTTCGCGATTATCGATAAGAACCTCAATGTTAGTATGTTA
Organism: Chthoniobacterales bacterium; assembly: GCA_013697015.1. GTDB lineage: Bacteria > Verrucomicrobiota > Verrucomicrobiia > Chthoniobacterales > UBA10450 > JACCXL01. Next base: position 2,237 of record JACCXL010000062.1, read on the forward strand.
GGATTTTGCGCAGCTGATGGCACACGGAATGCAAAGCATGCGCAGGTGCGGCGCGCGCGCGCTGCGCAGTAAGCTTGAATCCAAATGACGACGCCAATGCATCTCACCTGCACGGGAGAGGCGCGTGATCGTTGCCGCGATTTTACGATTCTTCGTTAGCTAAACCGCATACCCAACCACCAATTATGCTTCTCGAATCATTCCGCCAGGACGTCCGCGTCGGCCTTCGTGTTCTGATCAAAGAAAAATCGTTCTGCATTCTGGCCGCGATCGTTCTCGCTCTCGGCATCTGCGGAGTGACCACGCAATTCACGGTGGTGAACGCGTTCGTGCTCCGCGGATTCTCCTTTCCGCATCCGGAAGAGCTCATGAACGTCGGATTCATCGATCCGCAGGCGACCGCGCAGCAAAACAACAATGGTGCGGGAAACATTCCGTCGAGCCAGGATTATGAGGATTTGCGGGCGGCGCAGCAGTCGTTCGCGTTGATGACAGGTTATTTGAATGGCTCGACCATTAACGTCACCTATAAGAACAACCCGCAGCGTTATACAGGCGGATATGTCACGGAAGATTTTTTCAAAATTCTCGGCGTTTCGCCCATCATGGGTCGCGATTTTACGGCCGCAGACAATCAGCCGGGCACGGAGAAAGTTGCTCTACTCAGTCACGAAATCTGGCAGCGCGATTTCGAAAGCAATCCGAAGATCGTCGGTCAAGCGATCCGCATCAATGGGCGGGCCGCCACCATCATCGGCGTGATGCCGCCCAACTTTAAGTTCCCCGTCAGCGAGCAACTCTGGGTTCCGCTCTATAACGAATTTCCCATTAAACCGCGTGGGGATCCTGCCGGCTTGGGTCCGCAGGTCATCGGCCGTTTGAAGAGCGGCGTCAGCCTCGACCAGGTGAACGCCGAGTTCGTGGGCCTCGCACGGCGATTCGCGAAAGATAACCCGAAGACGAACGGGCAGCTCACGTCCGCCAGCGTGCAGCCTCTTCTTTATAGCTTTGTCGGGCCGCAGTTGCGGCAGACCGTCTACGCCATGCTCGGCGCAGTCGTAGTCGTTCTTTTGATCGCGTGCGTGAACGTGATGAACATGCAATTCGGGCGCGCCGCCTTGCGCGCGAAGGAATTGGCGATCCGGGGCGCGCTCGGCGCCACGCGCTCGCGGCTCGTGCGGCAAATGCTGACGGAGAGTCTGCTCGTGGCGGTCCTCGGAGCCGTCGTCGGCGTGGCGCTCGCCTACTGGGCGGTAGGGCTGCTCGTGCGTGCGACGAACGCGCTTCCGTTCCCTCTCCCCTACTGGGTTGTATTCAGAATCGATGCACCCGTCCTCGCGTCTACGGTCGGAGTCGCGCTTCTCGCAACCGTGGTTTCGGGACTCGTGCCGGCCTTGTTGAGTGCCCGTGCGAATCCGGCCGAAGTGATGAAGGAAGGCGGGCGCGGGAACAGCAGCCGTCTCGTCAATGTGCTCACGCGAGTCCTGGTTGTCGGTCAGATCGCGCTCACGGCCGCGTTGCTGATTGCGGCGACGTTGCAGATCAAGTCCGTGCGCAATCAGACGACGCTCAATTACGGATATGATGAAAACGGTGTCTACACCGCGCGCATGGGTTTGTTTGAGGGCGACTATCCCACGTCGGAGGCCCGGCAGCAGTTTTTCGTCCGCGCGTTGCGGGGCTTACGCACCAATCCGGCATTCGAGAGCGCCGCGATGACCGATCGCTTCCGCATGACTTTCGCCAACTTCGGGCAATTCGAAGTCGACGGGCAAAACTATGTCACCGATCGCGACCGGCCCCGCGGGAATTCAGAAGCGATTTCCGACAATTATTTTGCGACGATTGGATTGAAAGTTCTCGAAGGCCGTGATTTCACGATCGAAGACAGCGACGCGAAACAGCCGGTCGCAATTGTGAACGCGAGTTTTGCGCAGAAACACTTTGGGCACGACAGCCCAGTGGGCCGTCGTGTGCGCATCTTCAACCCAGCGCAACCGCAACCATGGCGGACGATCGTCGGTGTCGTGCCGGACACGCTCATGCAAGGCCCCTTCAACCAGCAAACCGATAACAGCGGGTTCTACGTTCCGCTGCTCGCGGTTCCGCCCGCGCCCCAGTTCTGCACCATCGTGGTTCGACCGCATCCTGGCCAGCGGGCCGATACGCTGGCGCCAACGCTCGGTCAGGCCGTCGCGCAACTGGATGCGAATCTACCGGTTTATTTCGGTGGCACTCCGGCGCGTTTGCACGACGAAATTCTGGGTGTCAATCGCATCACCGCGACACTGTTCACCATCTTTGGGGTGGCTGCGGTCGTGCTGTCATCGGTTGGTCTTTACGGCGTCATGAGCTTCTCGGTCAACCAGCGAACGCAAGAGTTCGGGATTCGAATGGCGCTCGGCGCCGATGCGGCGAGGATTCTCCGCATGGTCATGAGCCAGGGCGCGTTGCAGCTCGTGATCGGGCTGCTTCTTGGCATCGGAACTGCGGCGCTTCTTTTGGGAGTCATCGGCGCTGCCGCTCTGCAAAACTTTCTCTTCCGGGTGAATACGCTCGACACGCTTTGGATCTACACCGCGGTCGCCGCGCTGCTCAGTGCGGTCGCTGCTGTGTCCTGCTTTGTGCCGGCGCGCCGCGCTACCCGAGTGAACCCGATCGTGGCGTTACGTGCCGAATAAAATCCGTTGTGCCTGTTATTCGTTAGGTCCCTTCGGGGCCGTGGGGGTGATAAGGGCGTCAAACGCTTCCGCGCAATCTTTGCCGAATGTCACCAAGCCTCCTTCATGTCCGCCCATGACAAGAAGTCTGTGAGTTGCGAGCGCCGTCGTGCGAAATAAACGGAGCACGCTTTCAGCCATCTCTGGCGTTCCATATGCGACAGTTGATGGAGTGGTTGGCACGCGATCTCGCAACGACGCCCACCGTTGCAGGTCATGAGCGTGGATGATCGCAAAGGCCTGCTTCTCGGCCTGGTAGACCGCCGCGTGCGTCAGAGACTCGGATGAGGCAATCGTCGCGCCCTCACATCGCAGCCAGTTTCGCGTCAGATCGTAAGACACGACATGCGCGAAGTCCGTCAGCTCCAAGCACTCCTTGCCGCCCGTGCCAGATCCAGTAACAAAAAACTTGTCCGTTGTACCGTCCCGGATACTCAGATTTCCGAAGCCGATGCCTCTCTCATCTACGCCAACAAGCCTCATGCGCAGAAGCTTGCCTCGATGCCTGTTTAGTGCCCGCAGGCCCGGGAAAAGCGACAAAGATGTCGGCGTGTGTTCGCATGCGAACTTCACAGAGCCGGTTTCTGTCACGGCGCGTGCTCCGGGAAAAGTGCCAGGATGCTCTGCTCATTTGCCTGACAGATTCCGCGCTCCGTGATCAGGCCGGTGACCAGTCTGGCTGGCGTAACGTCGAAGCCGTAGTTGGCCGCCGCGCTTCCTTCGGGGGTTATACGGACTTCAATCTGCCGGCCATCGGCCCACCCGTCCGCATGCTTCACCTCGTCCGGTTCGCGCTGCTCGATAGGTATTTCCCGCAAACCATCCTTGATCTGCCAATCGAAGGACGACGATGGTAGCGCAACGTAAAACGGCACGTTGCTGTCTGCGGCCGCCAGCGCTTTCAAATAGGTGCCGATCTTGTTCGCGACATCGCCGGTGTAGGTCGTGCGATCAGTCCCGACGATCACGATGTCGACTTCTCCGCGCTGCATGAGATGACCGCCAGCATTATCGGTGATCACGGTATGCGGCACACCGTGTTGGCCCAGTTCCCACGCCGTAAGCTTGCTCCCCTGATTGCGCGGCCGAGTCTCATCCACCCAGACATGAACCGCCAGGCCGGCCTCGTGCGCGGCATAGATGGGCGCCGTCGCCGAACCATGATCGACGAAAGCCAGCCAGCCGGCATTACAATGGGTCAGTACGTTAACTGGTTTTCCGTTTTTCCTTTGCGCGATCTCCTCGATCAGCGCTACGCCGTGTTGGCCAATCCGGCGACAATAAGCGGCGTCTTCTTCGGCGATCGCCATGGCGGTTGCGAGCGCGCGGGCAAGTTTTTGCTGCGGATTCAATGCTCGCCTCATTTCCTCAAGTTGACGGTCGACGGCCCAACTAAGGTTCACCGCCGTCGGTCGAGCGGCCTTCAGCGAAACCGCACTACTCGTTAGGTTCGCATCCAGACAGCCCCTCTCTACTCCTTCAAGCGCGGCCAAGTACATGCCATATCCGGCCGCCGCACCAATCAAGCCTGCCCCGCGCACATGCATCTCGTGAATGGCCGTTACCATCTGAGCTGTGGTGGCGACTTCTTCGATGACGAAGCTATGAGGCAGCCATCGTTGGTCGATCAGTTGGACGACGTGGGCGTCGCCATCTTTTAACCAGATCGTCCGATAATGCTTTCCGCCGACGTTCACGCTTTCAGCTGTGGAGTGTGGTGCACGCGAGATATGGTCGCGGCGTTTGCATCAGGTAAACAGTTTACTTCCCTCTTCATAGCCAGGGATGTGGACCATCTTGTCGAAACGCAGCCCGAGTTTCTCGAGGAGCTTAATCGAGCTCTGATTGTCCGGGCCGGTCAGGCCGACGATGCGCTTTAAGCCGAGCACGTTCCGGCCTTGCTTCATCACTGCCAATGCGGCCTCGTAGGCGTAACCTTGGCCCCAGTATTTCTCAAGGAATGAGTAACCGATCTCCACATCCTCCAACACCTCTCGCTTAATCAGACCACACGTTCCGATCGGAACCCGCGAGCCTTTTAGTTCCACCAGATAGAAGCCGAACCCGAATTGCTCGTAGCTCGCGATGAACTTGCGAGAGATGTAATCCGCCGCATCCGCCTCGCTTCTTACAGCTCGATCGCCGACATGGCGGATAAATGCCGGTTCATTCAGAATCTCGAGCACGAAGGGAGCATCCTCGAGCGTCACAGCGCGCAGCGTCAATCTATCGGTGACAAGGGTTTGCATGGTAACGGGGAAGGTGGGTGGTGGTAAGTCGCCGATTTGTACCTTGTCGCTGCCAGTCAAGAAAGCTCGATTTCCTCGCACTGCCAGGATCTGCTAGGCTCGTCGCACTGAAAACGCTGACGACCTCGACCGACCCACGCTTCGCGACACGGGAGCGCCAGCCCGGTCTCGATCTTCTGCGCGCGCTCGCGATTGTCCTCGTGGTCTTTTATCATGTCGGGATTTTCGGGTTCGTGCTACCACACAA
>JACCXL010000093.1 GCA_013697015.1 Chthoniobacterales bacterium
AGAGCAGGCCGATAGCGACGAAATTCAAGTCGAGGTCGCTGGCAGATTTACAGTGATCGCCGGAGAGAATACCGAGGCCGCCGGAATAATTCGGGATCGACTCGTGGAAGCCAAATTCGGCCGAGAAATAAGCAATCGGTTTGCTGAACACCGACCCGTGGCCTGTTTTTCCGTAGGTATCTTTGCGCGCGAGGTAACGCCGGAAGGAATCGTGCACTTCCTTGAGCTCACGCAGGAAATTTTTGTCCTGCGACACCTCTTCGAGTCGCGCCTGGCGCGAAAGCTGAAGCATCCGGACGGGATTATGGTTGGTCCGGTCCCAAAGTTCGGGATCGAGATGGCGGAAGAGGCGGCGCGCGGAAGGTTCCCAAGTCCACCAAAGGTTAAACACCATTTCGCGTAGTGCCTCGAGGCCATCGGGCAGCTGCGGGATGACATTATATGTCAGGTAGTTAGGCATCATTGGTGTTGCCTGGGAGAGGTCGAATCGAGCGGAGATTTTGTCATGAAAAGGCGGACCAGCAAGTGATTCTGTGGCGGACGCTTTAGTGATCGTGATGAGCTTGAATTTGGTGCCCAATGCGCTGTAGCTCGGCTGAAACGCCCAACGCCATCGGAAGTCGCGGTCGGAGCAGTCTCGATTTCGAGCCTTGTGGAACGCATCAAGAACTGGTTGTGGTGCATAACGTGGGCCAAACTTCCGATATTGCACGCCGTCGGCGTGAGCGATTGGTTGCCAAATCAAATGCCAAGCGCGGCCGGCTCGCGCGTCCGGCGCGGGGGCGCGAGCGCGAACCCCGCCAGCAAACCAGTTGTGAACCCGCCGAGGTGAGCCGCCATGCTGACCTGCGGCGTGATGATATCGAAGACCGTCTGGATCACGACGATGGAAGCGATGTGCTGCAGACGCTGAGACGCCAGTGCCTCCCGCCGGTCGCGCAAAAGCAAACCGGCCCACGCGCCCACCACCCCCATGACCGCGCCGGATGCGCCGACGAGTTGGTCCGCATGCAGCCAGCCGAAGCGCCACAGAAGCGCGACTTCGGCGCATGATCCAATTCCGGCGACGATGTAGACGATCATAAAACGCAACGTGCCAATCGCCGATTCCAGCGTGCGGCCGAAATAGTAGAGCGCAAAAATATTAAGGAAGAGGTGCAAGCTTCCGTAATGAAGGAAGGGCGCGGTGATGAGCCGCCAGTATTGGCCGAACGCCAACACCGGGTATGGCTCCAGCGCGCCGAGCCGGTGCAGCGTCCGTGAGTTTGTGGACCCGCCGAGCGCAATCTCGGCGATGAACATCGCGACGTTGAGCGTAACGAAGGTCATTACACCCGGCATGATTGCCGCGGCCGGATCGCCGAAAATCGAGTTTCGCCGCGGAAGAGAGAACGGCTGCAACACGCCGCGAGTTCTCCACTGTGTTTCCATGGCGTCGATGAAGGCAACGTGTTCGCGCAGGCCCGCCGCCGGGTGCAGCGGACGCAAAAGACCAAGCGCGCGCCGCGCCCCTCCGAAGCGTCCGATTCGGGCCAGTTCAGCCGCCTTCCGAAAGACAATGGCCGGTAAAAACAAGAGTAAAAACCAGGCGGCTCCGCCGACGAACCCGGCATAGTTCGGCCGGAAAAACCATGCAATGCCGGTCACAAACAGAACCAGCAGCGCAACTCTCCGCCAGCCGGGATCGCCTCCCCGACGCGCAGTTCGAAACAGCACAGCCAGAGGCGAAACAATGGCGACGAACAACAAAATGTGACCGAAATCGATCATGGCCGCTGCATCTTCGCACGTTCGCCGCGAGCGTCTTTCGGAAAAGAGAATCGCTAAATGATCGCTTCACCCGTGGATAAGTTTTTGCGACTCTCTGCGGATGCGAATTGTGGTGACCAATTATTTGGATGTAATCTCTTCCTGGTGTTTCTGGGCTGAGCCAGCATGGACGGAGCTGCAGCGACGCTATGCGGGCCGGGTGGATTTTGGTTGGAAGGTCGCGTTGATGGACGCCTCCGGATTTCCCAAGACCAAGGACCAAGCGGAATGGTTCTATCGCCGGAGCGGGATGATGATGCGCTCGCCGGTTATGTTGAAGGCCGGATGGTTTGAACCGAATCTGCAGGAGTGTCTGGCGCCGAACCTCGTGGCGGAGGCCGCTCGGGATTTAGGCGTGAGGGATGATCGCATCTGGCTTGCGCTCGCGAGCGCTACGCTGCGGGACGGCCAGCGGACCGGCGACTGGGATCTGGCTGCCGAAATCGCGGCGAGAGCGGGAAACCTCGACAAACGCAAGTTGCTCGAGCGAGCGCGCGCGCCCGAGATCGAGCGTCGGGTTCGCGCGACGACGGCAGAATTCCACGCGCTGCAGGTTACGCAGCGGCCCACGTTCGTCATCGATAGCGACATCGGCGACCGCGCTGTGCTCTCTGGCTTTGCCAAGATGGAGCCGTTGGCTGGCGTAATCGACGCCATGCTGGATGATCTCGCGGCGTATGATGCGCATGCGGCGCATTTCGGTTCCGCGCCGGCCGCTTGAAAGAGGCAGCCGAGAGTTTGGGGGGATGACTTTGGCCTTGCTACTGCACGATTGTTGCTTACATCTTGCACTCGATGCGCGCAGACCGCGGATCTGACGTTGTGGTGTCGCAGCCACAGCGCGAAAGAAGTGCTTGGCGCGGCAGAGGTCGTGCGGAGAATTTGCGACTGACAGAAGAAACGACGACGCGGTCACTTCCCGTTTCGGCGGCCCGGAGCTTGATTTAAACTGCAACCACAAATTCGTGTAAACGGCCGGATTCGCGCTCGCGAAGTCCGGGTCATCATGGGAGCGAGCGCTGAGCAACTCGGCGTGATGAAACTCTCCGACGCGCTCCGCAAAGCACAATCTCTCGGGTTGGATCTGGTGGAAGTTGCGCCCACGGCCAATCCGCCAGTCTGCAAGATTGTCGACTTCGGTAAGTTTCGTTACGACATTTCGAAACAGGAGAAAGAGAAGAAAAGCTCCGGAACGAAGCTCAAGGAGATCAAGTTCCGCGTGAATATCGATGATCACGATTACCTGACGAAAATTCGCCACGGCGAACAGTTTCTCGATAAAGGAAACAAGGTGCGGGTGCAGTTGCAGTTCCGCGGCCGGGAAATGGCGCACCAGGAGTTCGGAATGGAACTCATGCATAAGGTGCGTGACGATCTGGCCGGCATGTCTCAGGTCGAGATGGAACCGAAGATCGCTGGGCGCAATGTCACTATGACTCTCTCACCTCTTCCGGCTGCGAGGCGGAAGCGCCGCTTTTCGAAGGTGGAGGACGATGTCGACGAAGCCGAGATGGAAAACAGCGCGGTCGAGAGTTAAGGCGCGTTCACACGGCTGCACCGTGCGCGCTCTGCGCGAATTAGTGCGGTGAGCCAGCCGGCGCTGGCGCAGGCGGCTGGGCGGCAGGATTACCCGCAGGCTGCGTCGCCGCGCGTTTGGCGGCGGCCTCGAGACGTTTCTTGCGGTTTTGCGCGTCTTCGTTTTGCGGCTGGATCTGCAGGATTTTGTTCACGTCTGCCATGGCGAGTTCAGTCTTGCCGCTTAGTTCGTAGAGGTAGCTGCGCCCGAGGTAACCCCGCAGATCGAGCGGCTTCTCCTTCACCAGCGCAGTGTAATCAGCCACCGCCTCGTCGTTCTGCTTCAACTGCACGTGCGCGAAAGCACGGCGGTCGAGCGCTTCGACATCGCTGCGATTGTGCTCCAGGACACTGTCGTAATCCTGCAACGCGTGTTCGTAATCGGCTTTGGCCAGAAGCGCAAAAGCGCGAAACCGATGCGCGGTGCTGTTCTCGGCGTTGAGCTTCAGCGACTCGGAAAGATCCGCGATTCCCTCATCATACTTCTTTGCCTGAACGCGCTCGATGCCGCGTTGCTGGTAGGCAAGCCCGAGGTTGAAGGAATTGTTTTTGTCGTTGGGATTCGCCGCAACCGCTTTGCGCAGATTGTCAATCGCCTTATCCCAATTCTTCGCCTTGGCCGCTTCGATTCCCGCGCGCGCAAACTGGGCATCGGCTTGTCCGTTCTGGGCGAGCGAGGGCCGCGCCATGGCCAGGGCGAGGAAAGTGCCGCAAATGATCAGGTGCTTTTTCATACGACGTAATAATCGTTCGGCTCTGCGGTGGGGTAGCGGACGTAAAATTCCGCGAGCCGCGCCGATTCCATCGTTAACGTTCCATTGATTAAACGACAGCCGGCATGTCCGCTGGTCGCGCGAGCACCTCGTTTAAACGCTGGATGGCGCTCGCGCCTCCGGTTGTTTCATCCACCATTATAATTGCTCCGCAAAGGCGCACTTCACCCTTCGCGACCGGAAAAGGCGCCGGTAAATTGGAAATAAACCGCTGCACAATCGGATCGACCGCTCGCCCGAGGATTGAATTGATCGGGCCGCACATGCCCGCGTCGCAGAGAAACGCGGTCCCACCTGAGAAAATCTGCTCATCGGCCGTCTGGACGTGCGTGTGTGTGCCGATGACTGCGGAGACGCGTCCGTCCAAAAACCGGCCCATCGCGATTTTTTCGCTCGTCGTCTCGCCGTGCACGTCCACGAAGATGACAGCAGTCTCCCGCCGCATCGCGGTCACGGCCGCGTCCACCGCTTGGAACGGATTTTCGAGAATCGGCTGCATGAACGTGCGCGCCTGCACATCAATCACCCCGACCTTGCCTTTCGCCGTTTCGAGCACAATCGCTCCGGCGCCCGGCGCGCCCTCCGGGTAATTTATGGGGCGCAGCAAACGCGGTTCGGTATCGATGAATGCAACGATCTCTTTCTGGTCCCAGATATGGTCGCCAGTCGTAACGACGGAGGCGCCCGCCCGCAGCAGGTCGATCGTGATTTTCGGCGTAATCCCGCGACCCGCGGCGGCGTTCTCGCCGTTCACGATGACGAAGTCGAGCGCGTATTTCTCCTTCAGGATCGGCAGCTGCGCGATCACGGCGCTGCGGCCCGGCTCGCCAACGACGTCGCCGAGAAAAAGAATCGTTAGCATTCGCGAGTATCGTCTGGCGGGATGAAAATCGAAACCGTGATGTTTCGTTCAGTTCGGTTCCTGACCGGCGCTTTCTTCGTTACCGGAATGTTAATGCTGCCGCCCCACGGCCTCGCGGCGAATCTCAGCCCGTTGGGCACGGCGCCGGATTGGGCATCCCTCGAGAAGTACCAGAGAACGATCACACACGCTGAGTTCCAGCATCTGATCGAAACGGTTTACTGCCCCCATGGCATCGGCGATCAACTCCTCCAGATCGATGAGGAGTCGGCGCGTATTCTGATGGACAGGGAGGCGCAGACATGGTGGACGCTGCGCTTTGCGAAAACCGATGCGGCGCGCAAACCTGTCGCACGTTACTGGCGCCGGCCATTTGCGCTTCCGGCGCCGAAGCCTGGTAAAGTTTTATCCGATCTGCGGATCGCGCTCGATCCGGGACACATCGGCGGCGCCTGGGCAAAAATGGAGGAACGCTGGCTGCAGGTGGCGGACAAACAGCCGGTGCAGGAAGGCGACATGACGCTCCGGGTCGCGCAGATTCTCGCACCGCGCTTGCGTGCGCTGGGCGCGAAAGTCTCTCTTGTGCGCGACAAGCTCGAGCCCATCACGGCGAAGCGGCCAGACGATTTTATGGAGCTGGCGCGACAGATCCTCGCCCGGAACGGCACGACCGAAGCGCGGGAAGATTATCAAGGCGCGGACGATCCTCTCAAAGAGCAGACGGTTCGGTGGCAGAGCGAGATTCTTTTTTATCGGCAGAGCGAGATCCGAGCGCGCGCAGAGCGGGTGAACAACAAGATTCGTCCGGACCTGGTGCTCTGTTTGCACTTCAACGCGGAGCCGTGGGGCGATGCCAGCAACCCGACCCTCGTCGACAAGGACCACTTTCACCTGCTCGTAAACGGCGCCTATCTCGAGGCGGAATTGCTGTACGACGATGGCCGCTTCGAGATGATCCGCCGCTTGTTGCTCCGCACTTCTCCGGAAGAAGCGGCGCTCGCGGAAAAGCTGGCGCTGTCCATGCAGACGGCGACCCAGTTGCCCCCTTATGAATACACTACGGACAACGTGCGCAAAATCGGATCAACCGGCTACGTCTACGCGCGCAATCTCATCGCGAATCGGCTCTATCG
>JACCXL010000096.1 GCA_013697015.1 Chthoniobacterales bacterium
TTCCATGGCTTCGGAAAGTTCGTCTTGGCGGGACGCCAAGACCAGCACGCGAGACGCGCGCGCTACCCAGATCGTGCGAAATCGTTCACGCCGTCACGCTCCCTTCATCACTGCCGAACTGGATTCCCTGCGCCAGTGGCAGTTCGGTCGAAAAATTCACCGTATTCGTCTGCCGGCGCATGTACTCTTCCACGAATCGCTCCCGCTTCTCGCGGCCGCCCACGGTGTTCTTCTCGCCGCCAAACGCGCCCCCGATCTCCGCGCCTCTCGTCGCGGCATTCACGTTTCAATTCCGCACCCGCTCCCGACCGCGCTGACAAACTTCTCTATTTTTTCTCCGCAGGCGCAGGCACCGGGAGATCGGAGTTCCAGATATCGACCACTGCCTTCCATGTCCCGTCAGTCTGCTTCTTAAAGATCTCGACGTACTTGCCGTGGTCCTTAATCGGCGTACCGCTGGCGTCATTCACCGTCTCTTCGTAGGTGCCGCTCACGTAGGCGATGTCTCCGGACTTCGCTACTTCCACCTTGGTCGCCTTCCAACTGATCGCAGCGCCGGGACCTGTCAGCATTTCTTTCCAGGCACTCCGAATTGCTTCCCTTGTCGTTGCGCTGGGAGAATTCGGCGGAAGCACCACGGCGTCCTCGGAATAATAGGAAACCGTCTTGTCGACGTTTTTAGCGCCCGCCGCTGCGGACCATTGGGCGTCAAGTTCTCGAAGTTTCTGCTCGTCGGCGGCTTGCGTGTCCGCCGCCTGCGCCTGGCAGACAAGCGCGAGTGAAAGAAGAGCAGAGCAACCGGCCAGAATCAGTTGTCGTCTCGCGCTGCGCCGCCAATGAGTCAATCCGATCATTGCTGTTTTCATATGGCCAAGTAAGCAGAGATACTGAATTTGAGTCAATAGTTATAGAAGCTACCAGCCGTGATGCTTTCAAAGCCTTTCGCGAGAAAATGCACCAGACGATGGGAAATTTCGGACAGAGTGTGGGGGTCAACAAACGACCGCGCCGATGATCTCATTTTCCGCACGATCAGCCATGCAGCGACCAGGTACAACCCGGCCATGCGGATCCTATCCCCGGCGCTTGAATTCGGCGAAGAATTTCATGTCACTTGCCGTTCCGAAACGCGATCAGGTTCGCGCGGTAAGTGTCCATCAACTCTTGCAACTTCGGGTTGACCCAGACCGCGAGTCACTCGGGATCCTGGCCATTAAAAATGCCAGAACGCGCGATCGCTAGGCCGTGGCGCTGCCCGCGTCGTCACTGCCGAACTGGATCCCCTGCGCCAGCGGAAGCTCTGTTGAGAAGTTAATCGTATTCGTCTGGCGGCGCATGTAGCTCTTCCACGAGTCACTCCCGCTTTCGCGACCGCCCCCGGTCTCTTTTTCGCCGCCGAACGCGCCTCCAATCTCGGCGCCGCTCGTGCCGGTGTTCACGTTCGCGATGCCGCAATCGCTCCCCAACACGCTGACAAATTTCTCCGCTTCACGCACATCGTTCGTGAAAACCGCGGAGGTCAAGCCTTGTGGCACGTTGTTCTGGATCGCGATCGCTTCGTCAAAATCGCGATAAGTCATCAGATAGAGCAAAGGCCCAAAGGTTTCATGACACACAATCTCAAAATCGGGTTTCGCATTCGCCAGACACGGCGTCATGTAGCAACCGCCCGGATATTGCGACCCTTCGAGGCGTTCCCCGCCGTAGAGAACTTCGCCGCCCTCGTCTTTCAATCGCTGGATGGAATGCTGGACCATGTCGACTGAGCCCTGGTCGATTAAGGGACCCATCAACGTTTTCTTATCGAGTGGATTGCCGATCGGCACGGTCTTGTAAGCCGTTAAAAGGTTTTTGCGCACTTTGTCAGCCACCGATTCGTGCATGATCACACGCCGCGTGGAAGTGCAGCGCTGACCCGCCGTCCCGACCGCGCCGAAGAAAATCGATTGCGTCGCCATGTCGAGGTCGGCGCTGGGCGCGACGATGAGGGCGTTGTTACCACCCAGCTCCATGATCGTTCTGCCGAGGCGGCCGTGAACCGCTTTCGCGACGTTCAAACCCATGCCCACCGATCCCGTGGCCGAGACTAACGGAATTCGCCTATCGTCAGCCAATTTCTGGCCAACCGTTTTGCGATCGCCGATAAGCAAAGCAAAGATCGCCGGATCGGCACCGGTCTCGCGACAAACGCGCTCTGCAATCTTCGTGACCGCAATCGCGCTGAGCGGAGTTTTTTCCGATGGCTTCCAAACGGTGGCATCACCACAAACCGCGGCCAGCGCAGCGTTCCACGACCAAACCGCGACCGGAAAATTAAACGCACTGATCACGGCAACGACGCCGAGCGGATGCCACTGTTCCATCAGGCGATGGTTCGGCCGTTCCGATTGAATCGTTAGGCCATACAGCATGCGCGATTGGCCGACGGCGAGGTCGCAAATGTCGATCATCTCCTGCACTTCGCCTTCGCCTTCCGCCACGATTTTGCCCATCTCCATCGTGACGAGCTTCCCCAAGTCAGTTTTCGCTTCGCGTAATGCGTTGCCGAG
>JACCXL010000110.1 GCA_013697015.1 Chthoniobacterales bacterium
GCACCCGGATCGGGAGTTTCAAGCTCGCGGCGGGGAATCCCACCCCGACACCGACACCGACACCGACTCCGACACCGACTCCGACACCGACACCCAGCCCCGTGGCGGCGATCCCCGCTTTTAATCCTGCAGCTGGCTCTTATGTCGCCACCACGACCGGCACAAAACCGATCGTCATCTCCGATGCGACCACCGGTTCTTCCATCCGTTACACCAAAGACGGTACCACTCCGACGACCACGACTGGCACGCTGATATCCTCGCCAACGTCGTCCAGCACGCCGAGCGCGACGACACAGCTTGCGGTCGGCTCAACCACGATCAAGGCAATGGCATTCAAGAGCGGCTATGTGAACTCCTCCGTTCTCAGCAGCGCTTACACAATCTCTCCGTCTCCAACACCAACACCCACACCAACACCGGCGGCGACAGCGCTGTTCAGCGATGATTTCAACAACAACGTGTTGGATACAACCAAGTGGAAATTAGGGTTGCTCAACAAAGATTCATCCCAGTGGGACACAAATGTTCCAGCGGCGGAGCAGAATGGTCAGTTGCGGATTGCGCCGCTGGCGAATACTGCAGGTAACAACTACAATGGTTACGTCTCGGTGCGCTCGTGGGATATGACGGGCGCGCAAGCTAGTGTTGAAGTGGTGCAGACAACTAACGGTCCCGGGATGTGCCTCGTTGTGGGATTCGACTACAACAACTGGTATCGCATAGCTTTCTCGGCTGGTTCACTACTGTTGGAAGATCAGGTGAACGGAGTCCGGGGTACAAAGAGCGTGCCTTACAATAGCTTCCAGCATCGCTTCTGGCGTATCCGTCACAGTTCGGTCGCGGAACAGATTGTCTTCGAGACGAGTCCCGACAGGACTACATGGACAACACAACGGCAGATCCTCAGGAATCTCAGCATCACGGCGATGAAAGCTGAGCTAACGGCTGGTACCTATCAATCAGTCGCTTCACCCGGCACGGCGATCTTCGATAATTTCCAGCTCACACCGGCGCCCACACCCGCACCGATGCCTGCGGCTCGCGTTTACATGGTACTGTTAGAAAACACGAGCTACGCCACAATCATGAGCAACCCGTCGCCCATGCCCCATTTGCTGTGGCTCGGCCAAACTTACTCTTATTCTTCAAACTACTACGCCGTCACGCACCCCTCGATTGGCAACTACTTCTCGCTCACGACCGGGGAAATCATCACTAACAACGACAGTTACAATACGACCGTCTCTCTGGACAATATCGCGCGCCACCTGATTGCCGTCGGCAAGACATGGAAGGAGTATTCGGTCGGGCTTCCGTACGTCGGCTACGTCGGCGGCGACTCCGGTGTTTACACGCAGCATCATAACCCGTTTTCTTACTTCTCGGACGTGCGCGGCACGTTACAGGCTAACAACCTCGTGCCATTCACCCAGTTCTCGATTGACCTGCAGTCCGGGAAGACTCCGAACTTCAGTTTCATCGTCCCGGATGACGCACACAACGGCCATGGCACGAGCAGCGTGACCGCTAAACAATCGCTGGTCAACGCGGACAGTTGGATTCAAACCAACATCGACCCGATCATCCCCACGCTCGGACCAAACGACACAATCGTAATTCTGTTCGACGAATCGAATAGCACGGACACGGCGAACGGAGGAGGACACGTTACGTGGGTAGTCATCGGTCCTGCGATAAAGCGTGGCTACGTGTCCAGCCTGTTTTACCAGGACCCCAACACCCTGCGTTTTGCCTGTGATCGGCTTGGCATATCGTGCCCTGCGACGGCTGCCGGTATCCCTGACGTGTTGCAATGAAACCATGCCCTCTCTGAGTCGGCTGGCAAAGCGCGCGGTCCGTGCTGCTGGCGGTCTTGGACAGCCAGCCCGCCATTACCATTCGGTCCAGGACGTCCGATTTGGCTTTGATGAATTGCGCTTTGAGTTCCTTATCCATTTGCGTGATCGCAGATTGCGCGAGCTTCGCCTAACGAAAAGGAGATCTGCGGCTGGCGGGAGACAGCATTGCAGCAGGTTTAAATGTGGAAGTCATCGGAAATGTGGGTCACGGGGCCGCCAGCCGTCAGCTGCATCGCCGGGTTAGGCCTCGGTTGTGTGCTTGGACCGCGCATCTGAAATAGCAGATATGAACGCGGGAATCTTAGCGCGAACGGGCTGATGACTGAGAGGAATAGAAATAGGCTGGCCGTGCACGATCTCTCGCAAAATGCCTTCGTTGGTGCCGCTGCGAGATAATGCAAAGTAGCGCATCTCCGGGTCGCGTGATGCCTGGCGCGCGTCTTCGCGGCCTTCATTCCGGCGAGTCGCCACTTGCGTGTGATGGCTGCCTTCTCGCCGGCGTCCTTCATGCGCTTCGACCACGTGACGATCTTCGGGCGATCTCGCATCTGAATGATTGTCTCCGTGGAGATGAGATCAAAGATCGTGCATCTTGTGACAGTTCGGGCATAAAATCACCAAGTTGGAAATCTCGTTGTTCTGTCTGCTGCCGTCGATGTGCGCGACCTCCAGTATATCGGGTATTCCGTAGCCGCAGTGGGCGCAGACTGGATCGTAATGGGCAAAAGCTCGCTTGCGGTAATCAATTCGCTTGGGCGCGAGTGAATTTTCGTCGCGAATGGCCGCGGCATCCTCTGCTTTTAATGGCCGCGGCTGGGCGTGTGCCGGCGGGATCGAGGCGAGCAAGCCAAACGCACTTGCGAGAAGAACAAAGTACTTCATGAGGGGCGCAGCTTACGCAAGAACGGAGAGAAAGTGCACGAACAGATACAGGTCATTTGGCGCGGAACACCGTGGCGGTTCAAGCGGGGTGCAGCCCCATACGTGAGTGGGCTGTTTGATCGTAACAGCAATGTTACTTTTGCTTGCTCCCTGGATCATCGGGTTTCTTCTATGATGCAATCCATGACAAGCGCAGGACGCAACCCGCGGACGATCCATGCTCCGAGATTTGCTGCGGTCGTGCCAAGCGCGAGCCTGCGCTAGCGTGAGGTGCTGAGCGTATGCACATCCTGATTGTTGACGATGAAGTGCGCCTTTCACGCCACGTCGTCTCGGCGTTGACGGAAGCCGGACATGACCCCGTCGCCATCTACGACGGAGAAACTGCATTGGGCGAGACCGCCGCGGTGCCGTACGACCTGGTGATTCTGGATGTTGGCTTGCCCGGAATCGACGGATTCGAAGTCTTGCGAAGACTGCGCGCGCGACATGTGACGAGCCGTGTCCTGATGCTGACCGCGCGCGGCGAGCTAAATGACAGGGTTACTGGCTTGCAGCTTGGCGCCGATGATTACCTGGCCAAACCATTCGCGATGCAGGAGCTGCTGGCGCGCGTACGAGCCTTGAGCCGCCGTTTTGCGGAGGCGCCCGCGCTCGTGTTGCAAGTCGCGGACCTGACTTTCGATCTCGCGGCGCATTTGGTGCGGCGCGCCGGCCGCGTCATCGAATTATCAACACGCGAACTGACTTTACTGAAGGTGTTGATGCGGGAACCGCAGCGCGTCTTTACGCGGACCGAGTTGTGTGAGCGGGTTTGGGAGCGCGAACACGAATACGACATGAAGCTTGTGGAAGTGTTCATCGGGCGGCTGCGCAAAAAAATCGGAGTGCCGGCTCTCATTCAGACCGTGCGTCATATCGGCTATACAATGGGCGAGCCGAGATGAAAAATTGGCCCTTGCGCTGGAAGACCGCGCTTTACGCGGCGGTTCTCGGAGTGGTGGCGACGATCGCCGGTGCGAGCACGACGTGGTTCGTGATGCGTTATTCCGAGGTCAGAGCGCTCGACCGCAAAATGGTGGCAGACGCCGCGCACATTTTTCATGTGCTTCGCTCCACCCGAGCTGAGGAGGCCGCGGCCGTGCAGCCGCAGCTCGCGTCCCTCGCGACGCGGGATCGTCTGTTCGAGTTGCGCGATGGTGGCGGCCGGCTGTTGTATCGTTCATCGGCGCTCGGAGCCAGCGCCCTGAGCGATGCTCGCACGGAATTGCACAATCAACAGATTGACGGACGCGAGTTCCGCGTGGGCACCTTTGCCGAAAACGGTCTCACCTTGCGCGTCGCGGCTGACAAGACGGACGTTAACCGGCTCGGGCTCGACATCGTGCTCGGAATGCTCGCCGCCATTCCGACGGTGCTGCTCGTGGTTGTCTTGGGCGGCCGGTGGGTGGCGCGACAAGCGCTCGGCCCCGTCGAAGCGATCCGACAGGCTGCGGCCGGCATCACGGTCAGCAACCTTGCGCAGCGGCTGCCCATGCCCGCCGCCCACGACGAGATCGGAGGGCTCGTTTCGGTCCTGAACACGATGCTGGCGCGGTTGCAGGGCAGTTTCGAACAATCGATCCGCTTTTCCGCGGATGCGTCGCATCAATTAAAAACGCCCATCACCGTGCTCCGCGCGGGCATTGAAGAAATTTTAACTGATCCGGCGACTCCGCCGAAACAGGGATTGCGAGCCCAGGCGCTCCTGCATCAGGTCCACCAGCTCACATCGACGGCGGAAAATCTCTTGCTTCTCGCGCGGGCCGACGCCGGGCGGTTGGAACTGCAGCGAACGGAATTCGATCTCGTGGAGGTGCTGGATGGATTGTGCGATGACACGCGCGCCTTGGCGGAGCCAAACGCCCTCACCGTGGAGACCGATCTTCCCGCCCATCTGCCCGTCTGCGCGGACCGCGCATCTGTTGCGTTGATTGCCCAGAATCTGGTCGAAAATTCGGTGAAATATAATGAACGCGGCGGCGCGGTCCGCATCGCAGGGCGCGCAATTGACGATCGAGTTGAGGTTACCGTGGCGAATAATGGCGACGCCATTCCTGCGGAACGGGCTTCGCATATTTTTGATCGCTTCTACCGCGCCCGAGGCGATGGCCGGATTCCGGGCCACGGACTCGGGTTGAGTATTGCTCGAGAGCTCGCGGTCGCGCATGGCGGCGCCGTCTCACTCGTTAGGTCCGACGGCGAATGGACCGAATTTCGATTAACTTTGCCGCGTGCCTAACGAGTTATGAGCGAGGTCTCACTTCTGCTCGGAAAGTAACAAGCGCGTTACCTTTGCCAGCTGGGCGTGGACATCGCCTCCACTTAGAATCCCGCATGAAGATGAAACTAGTTACAGGACAATGTGCGGCGGCGCTGCTCGCCACCGCGATCACCCTCTCAATCAGTGCACCGGCGCAAGCGGGTGGTCACGGTGGGCGTGGCGGTGGACGGATGAATAACTCATTCCACCAAAGCGTTAATTCTCACGGACGCCACGGTGGAGGATTCGATGATCCCGCTGGCCACAACGCAAACGACAATCACGGCGCACGGCGGGGCGGCCTCGACGACCCAGCCGGGCACGATGCGAACGATGACGCGAACGAGCAAACGGAACATCATCATCGTCATCGCGGCGGTGGCAAATAAGCGGAAGCGAGAGAGCCGACGTTTTCGAAATCGAGCACGACTGAGTCTTCAGTTGGTTGACGAGAGGAGCCCTGCCACAGCGCGTGGCAGGGCTCTTGCGTATTAGTTTCGGAGAGACAAACGACCGTCGCGTTTGAGTAAATTCGGCGAACCTTTAGCCTCCGATATCGCCAGGTTGCTCGCGCATTTTGGAAGACGTGAGCGACCGACGGCGTCCGTGCCGCAGTAGCTCGCGATGCGTGCGCTTGGGCGTTGTGGAACAGGCCGCGTTCCTCTAGATTGCTCATCTCGTGAAAACTCGAATCGTCCTCGCTGCTTTTCTCATCAGCACATTTTCGAGCGGGGTCTGTTTCGCCCAGACGGAAAACGTGCCCGCGGCGGATTCCAGTTCGCTCGATTTTAAGCAGTTCGGCTTGCTCGCGATTCAGGAAGGCGGCCGGCGTAAGCCGATCGACACCTTCGCTCGGGAGACGCTCATCAAGCTCACTGGACGCTCCAGTTACAAAGCCGGGGCCAAGACATGGCCGGCGAGCGACTTCCTCCTCTCGATGCTGCTCGACACGCACGACTGGAAAGCGGAGCCGATGATTCTGGTTTCGTTCGGGCAACTTAAGGCGCAATTAGGTTTGCCCGCGCAGCAGCGCCGGTTTTCATTCGCGCAACTGGCGGCTTTGCCGGAACTGAACCGGCTCGCCGGGGAGGCGCACGCGTTGCGCAAAGCGGAGAAGCCGCTTTCCCGCCTGCAGCAGGAAGTGATGAGCGTGAGCGAACGGCTTAGCCTTTTCGCGCGGGTCATGGATGGCAGCGCCTTCCTGCTCGTGCCGGCGGCGCAAAAAGAGACGGACTCTTGGGTCGTGCCGCCGGGGTTCGGCCAATATTACAACGAGACGCAGTTCGCGCCCGTCCAGGCGAAGCTGCAAGCAATGGCGGAAGCGTATACCCGCAGCGACGGCTTTAATTTCGCGCTCGCGGGTCGCCAGTTGCGTGAGGGGCTGCGCGGGTTAAGCCCGGGGATTTATCCCTCCGAAGGGAAACTCGCGCTCGAATATCGGTACAATCATTTTGACGGGTTCTACCGCGCGGCTTGGTGTTATGGCGTCGCGCTGCTCTTGCTCGTCGTCTGCTCTGTGCGCGTGAAATCGCCCAGATTGAAGGCGATCGGCGTGACTGTTGCGGTGCTCGGTCTCCTCTTTCACGCCAGCGCGATCACGATGCGTTGTTTGATTGGGGGGCGTCCACCGGTGACGAACATGTACGAGTCGATCATTTGGGTGTCGTTCGCCGTCTCGTTTTTCGGCATGATCTTTTTCGCGCGTTATCGGACGACAATTTATCTGCTCGCCGCGCTGCCGGTGACGCTGGTGGCGCTGCTGCTTGTGCATCAGATGCCAATCGCGATGCCTTCGAGTATCGATCCGCTGGTGCCGGTGTTACGGGATAACTTTTGGCTCACGATCCACGTGCTCACAATCACGTTGAGCTACGCGGCTTTCGCGCTCGCGATGGGATTCGGACATATCCTGCTCTGGCGCTATGCACGAAATCCATCCGCGACGCGCGCGGATCAGCCGATGCATTTCTGGCTTTATCGCGTGCTTCAGCTCGGCGTGATTCTGCTGGCGGCGGGTACGATCCTGGGCGGCGTCTGGGCGAACTACAGCTGGGGCCGTTTCTGGGGCTGGGATCCGAAGGAGACGTGGGCTCTGATCGCGCTGCTTTGCTACATCCTGACGTTGCACGGGCGGCTCGCCGGATGGTGGACGCAATTCGGGCTGGTCGTCGCGAGTGTAGTCTGTTTCCTCGCGGTTCTAATGGCGTGGTATGGGGTGAATTTCGTGCTCGGGAAAGGTTTGCACAGCTACGGTTTTGGGATTGGCGGTGAGACTTACGTCGCCAGCTTTGTGATCGCGGATTTGCTCTTCGTTGGATTTGCGATCTGGCGTTATCGCGCGAGCAAACGCGTCACGAGCGGCGCGCCTGAAGTAGCAGGGGAGCGCGTAGCCGTATAAATTTGCTCCGGACTGGAACGACCGTCTCAATCCCCTCGCTCGGCGAGCGCCATAATGCGGCGTGCGCGATCAGTTTCCGCTATCGTCGGCAGATGATTCGACGGCATGCTACAATCGGCTGGTGAACATGCGGCAGCGCGAGCAGGGAATTGCGCGAAGGAGCAAAGTCGAACAAAGCACGAGCGCGGTACTAATGGTTCGTCCGGCGCGATTTTATCCCAATCCGGAGACGGCGGCGGACAATGCGTTTCAACGTGAAGCGCCGGGTGATAAGGTAGCTCCTCTTGCCGCACGCGCCCGAGATGAATTCGATCACGCGGTCGACACACTGCGCGGTCACGGTGTCACGGTTCACGTGGTCGACGACACCGTTACGCCGGAGAAACCGGACGCAGTTTTCCCGAACAACTGGATCTCGACGCATCACGATGGACGGATCGCGCTCTATCCGATGTTCTCGCCCGCGCGGCGCCGGGAACGGCGGATCGACATCATCGACGACCTCCGGCGACATTACCACGTCGGTGCGGTGATCGATTACTCCTCGTGTGAAAATGACGGGCAGTGCCTTGAAGGCACCGGCAGCCTGGTGCTCGATCATGTCCACCGGGTTGCGTACGTTTCTCTCTCGAAACGCGCCCATCCGGGGCCGCTGCGGAAATTTTGCGCGGACTTCGCGTTTGAACCGGTCACGTTCACCAGCGTCGATCAAGCCGGGCAGCCGATCTACCACACGAATGTGATGATGTGCCTCGGCACCGATTTTGCGCTCATTGGTCTGCGCTCGATCCCGGACGCTCAGGAACGGCGCCGGGTGCGCGAACGCCTGGAAAAATCGGGGAAACAGATCGTGGAACTCGCGCCGGAGCAGATCGCAAACTTCGCCGGGAACGCGATCGAGTTGCAGATCGACCGGGAAAAGTTGCTTGTCCTTTCCGCTCGCGGCCTGTCCGCGCTTTCACCGGAACAGGTCAGCGCACTCGAGCGGCACGCGCGCATCGTTCCCCTCACGTTACCGACGATCGAGCTCGCCGGCGGCAGCGCGCGTTGCATGATCGCGACGATTCATCTGCCGCCGCTCTGATCTCGTTAGGCGCGCGGGAGACGCGACTCCATCGCTTCGCACAGGACGTGCAGCAGGAACTTGTGCGCCTCCTGAATGCGCGCGGTCGTCTCGCCGCGCACCAGTAACTCCACGTCCGCCAGGCCTTTCGCCGACCCGCCGTCGCGACCGAGGAGCGAGATGGTTTGCACATGGCGCTTGCGAGCTTCCTCCAGTGCGCGCGTCACGTTTCGTGAGTTACCGCTGGTCGTGAGGCAAATAAGGACATCCCCGGCCCGCCCGTATGCAGCCACTTGTCGGGCGAAGATTTCATCGAAACCGTAGTCGTTCGCAGCGGCCGTAAGTAAGCCGCCATCGGAGCTGAAGCAGATGGCCGGGTAGGGCCGCCGATCATCCGTGAACCGGACCACGAATTCAGTCGCGATATGCGCGGCATCCGCGGCGCTTCCGCCATTTCCGCAGAGGAGAAGCTGGTGGCCGGAACCGAGGCTTTGCGCGATCAAATCGGCCGCGCGGCGGAGCTGCTGATCTAGTTCTGCGAGCGAGCGCAGATTCGCGATCGATTCGTCGACCGCGTGCTGCAAAATACTCGAAAGATCACGCATGCGACAGTGGGAAGATGGCGCGCAAAGGAGTTCGAACTTGCGATTCCTTTCCGTGCCAAGATCGTCCGAGCCCTGAATACGCCGAATTGCTTAGGCTAGCACCTCCATATGACGCCATATGGATTCATGCAAATTCGCAGATTGCTACACTAAAAATGCTCACCGAGGCAGCCGATGTGATGTCTCTCGCTGGGTTCGCGCGACGCCGAGTGTCGGGCGGCCATCGCGTCCGGTGCTTGCCACACCGGCCCGGCATCAGCGATGCCGGCTACAAAAAGGCTTTGCGCGCGAGCTCGAGACGCTTCGTGTTGATCCGGTCGCATTGCTCTTGCGCGCGCGTGACCAGGCGCGCGTAGTCCATATGCCGCAGCTCCGGGATCGATTCGGCCGCGGCCGAGAGCGCGGTCCAAAGCTCGCGTTTGCCGGTAACTCCAAGCACCAGGCTTTCCAGCGCCATGAAAAGCCCAATCTGGTCTTCACTCGCTTCGCTAATCTTGAATTTCGCGCGCGAGATTTTTTCCATGACCCACGCGCCCGCTTTTTTGACGGCACTTTCATTCGCGCCGATTTGTTTGATCAATTGCTCGAGGGTGTGCTGGTCGGCATCGATTTCCGCACGGACATCTCTGAGGAACGGCGCGAGCGGTTTGCCCTCGAAAACCTCAATCAAATTATCGACCAGTTCCAACGCTCCGACCGAGCCGGCATGGTGGTCGTTTAGATAAGTTGTCAGAGTTTCCTTGTTCATGGTCGCACCAGATCAACGCAGCCTACACAGCGTCTGCCGAGGCCGTAATTCAAGAGCTCGGTCTTCCCTTGAAGATGCGGAAC
>JACCXL010000113.1 GCA_013697015.1 Chthoniobacterales bacterium
GTCTTACTCTGGGCGGAGGAGCTGTGCCTTGTGGTTGCCCGAGAGCGTCGAGAAACCGGCGAATTCGTTCCTCATCGGTTTCAGAACGCGGAGTGGCCGGTGCTGGTGGCGCTGTCGGCGAAGAGGAAGGCGCCCGTCTATTCCCGTCGGGCTGCTTGGGATTCTGCGTCTGTTGCATTGCCCAGCGAATCAACGCCGCGAGCGCGACGAGAACGATGAAGAACAGATTATCGAGATGCATGGATCATCCGCTGTTTGGGTCGACCGAGAAGAGATGAATCAGGAAAGCAGGAAAGCACGAAGGAGAAAACAACTAGTTCACTTTGCACCGTACCCGCCGCGTCGAACACTGATCGTGCGACTATCGCGCTTGGTCCAACGCACCATCTCTTTGCCTTCCTTCCTCTTTTCCTAATTTCCTGATTCAAAATCACATCCGTGGATCATCCGCAGATTACGCAGATTTCGCAGATTGGAGGAGGGTCGCCGAAGTGAGTCATCTGATGCATCGCGACAGCAAATCCAGAGGCGTGCGCATCCTTTCGAATCAACAAACCGCGGAGAAATCTGCGTCACTCTGCGACCGGACTTTCGGGTAGTGGGGCAGAGGGCTACAAATCCGCGGATTAATCATCACGCCGTCCCCTGATCCGGTTTATCGCCCTTGGCGATTGTTTCACGCATGGAGGTGTCGGCCTGCACATTCTTCATCCGCACATAGTCCATGATGCCGAGGTTACCGGATCGAAACGCGTCTGCCATCGCAGTCGGCACCAGGGCCTCCGCTTCCACCACCTTGGCGCGCATCTTCTGCGTCTCGGCGCGCATTTCCTGCTCGACCGCAACCGCGGCCGCGCGCCGCACTTCCGCCTTCGCCTGCGCCACTCGCTTGTCGGCTTCCGCCTGCTCGGTCTGTAACTTCGCGCCGATGTTATCGCCCACGTCCACGTCCGCGATGTCGATCGAGAGGATCTCGAAGGCCGTCCCGCTATCGAGCCCCTTTGCCAGCACTGTTTTCGAGATGCGATCGGGATTCTCCAGCACATCCTTGTAAGAAGCGGCCGAGCCGATCGAGCTCACGATACCTTCGCCGACGCGCGCGATAATCGTCTCCTCGGTCGCGCCGCCGACAAAGCGATCGAGATGCGAGCGTACCGTCACCCGCGCCTTCACCTTCACGCCGATGCCATCCTGCGCCACGCCGTCAATCGTCAACCGGCCCATGTTGGCGCTGGGCGCATCAATCACCTTCGGGTTGATGCTCGTGCGCACCGCTTCGAGCACGGTTTTGCCGGTCCCTTTTGTGGCCAAATCGATCGCGCAGGCGCGATTGAAATCGAGCGAAATACCCGCCTTGTCCGCCGCAATCAAAGCGAGCACGACCTGATCCACACTGCCGCCCGCCAGGTAGTGCGCTTCCAGCGGATCGCTCGGGATCTCAATGCCGGCCTTCACGGCTGTGATCCGATTATCGACGATGAAACCTACCGGCACTTTCCGCAGTCGCATTCCGACCATCTTGCCGATGCTGACCGGCGCATTCGCAATTCGGGCTCGCAGCCAGAGCCCGAAGAAATTGAAAAGAACGACGCAAAGGATAAACGCAAAAAGCGCGATCACCGCCACGCCGATGAAGTAGAACGATTCCATATTTATCAGACCGTATGGCAATCATGGATCACATGAAATGAAATTTGCGCCGCGCCGCGGAATATCGCCCTTTAAGACGCCGCAAATCCTATATCTCGAGCGTGCCGGGCGATTCGGCATTGAACTCCAGGTAGAGCGGAGTGAGCGGCGGAATGTCGCCAATCCGAAGGCCGCTATCGCTTGCTTCCCGCAAAAGAAAAGTTGCTGTAAATGACTCTGGCGCGGCCAGCCGCTCAGTGAGGAAAAGGGGCATTGTCGCGTCGAGTTTTCCGAGATCCAGGAACGCAAGCGCCTCCTGATTCAGTATCACCCTCACGTCCTTCATCGTCGCCGCATGGTTTAAGTTTACGACTGCAAGAAAACGTTGCCGGGTTTCGCGGTCGAAGCGCAGAAAACTGTATAACCAATATCCGCTCGGTTGTTCGTTAGGCAGACGCCCATACGCCGGGTTGTTGCGATTGGATTCGTTCAGAAGGTGTAAAGAACCGGCGCGAAAGGCAGGGGCGCCGATGCAACGCAGGAGCCTTTCGTAGAATGAACGCAGGGATCGCTGCTCCTCCGAGAGCCCTGCTCCATCGTAGGTGTGATCGTTGTTCCACTTAACCAGTTCCGGCATCGACCAGTAATCGAAGATGGAGGTGCGCGCGTCGTCGCCTCCGAACCCTTCCCGTCCGGCGCCGGGTTCGCCAACTTCCTGTCCGTTGTAAAGCATCACCGGTCCGCGCGAAATTCCGTAAAGAATGGCCGCGACGGGGCATCCTACATTCATTCCGAGCCCGCCCCAGTGTGAGCTCGCGGCCAGC
>JACCXL010000115.1 GCA_013697015.1 Chthoniobacterales bacterium
ACTACTATCCCGGGGAAGATTATTGTTCGTGGGTCGCGCTCAGCGCCTACGGTCCGCTCACGCCGCGCACAAAAGACGGGACCGAGAGTTTCCGTTTCAAATTGCGCACCGCCTACCCGCGGTTGACGAAACTCGCGCCGGGCAAGCCGATCGTCATCGCCGAATTTGGCTGCACCGTGAACCATCGCAGTGTCGACGCGAGCGAGTGGGCGCGGCGCGCGCTGGATGATCTCTTTTCGAATCGCTGGCCGGCTATCATCGGTTTCTGCTGGTGGAATGAATCATGGGAGAACGACGATACAAAATTGCACGACACGGACATGAACATCTTGCACGACACGAGCCTAACGAATGTATTCCGAGGGGAATTGGCCGCGCATGCCACCCAATTACAGGAAACACCCGTGCTGACGAATCGATAAAGCGCGTTGCCTTCAGCGGTTAAGACGCTTCATCATCGCGCATGGTCAACATCTCGATCAGCTACAACGGCAACCTGCATTGCACCGCCACCCACGGTCCATCGGGCACGGAAATCGCGACCGATGCGCCGACCGACAATCAAGGCAAGGGCGAAGCATTTTCGCCGACGGATCTGGTCGCGACCGCGCTCGGGACGTGCATGGCGACAACCATGGCGATCGTGGCCGAGCGCAAGCAAATAGAGATAAAAGGGGTGACGGTACGGGTCGGCAAGGAAATGATTGATGGCCCGCGCCGCATCGGGACGCTCGAGGTGGAAGTGCACATTCCGCTCCCGCAAACTTGCCCTGAGCGCGAATTACTCGAGCGGACCGCGCTGCATTGTCCGGTCCATCAAAGTCTCCATCCGGAGATCAGGAAGCCGGTGAAGTTTTTCTGGGAAGGCTGAGTCGCGACACCGCTCTGCCTAACGAGCGCCAACGAGAATCTCTTCTTTCCCTTCGGCCTGTGGTTTCATCGGCTGAGGATCGTCGAGCACCTTTGTGAAATTGCGCGCGGCTCGATTTTTCCAGCTGCCCTTGTGATAAGCGTAACCGGCGAGTAGCGGCAGGGCGACGGTCGCCTCGGCGTAAACCATCTGTTCGGCCCCGAGATCGACTTTACCCCACGAATTCGCCTCCTTCAGAGTCGAGCCGGAAAGCGCGCCATCGCGATCGTCGGCCACCGTTATTTGCACCGCATACTTGTGCATCCCAACGTCAAAGCCGAGGTAATCGCCCGCCACGACCGTGTCCTGCGCGAAATTCTTCGGCACCCCGCCTCCGATCATAAGCAAGCCGCTCTGTTTTGAGGCGATCCTGCACTTCGTTAGCTCGAGAAAGTCCTTCGCGGAATCGATGCTCAGATGCTGCTCCGGGCGTTTCCATTGATGCGCAATCAAACCAAAACCCGCGCTGCAATCGCTAAATGCAGGACAGAAGATCGGCACTTTCTTTTCGAACGCTGAGAGCACGAGCGAGTTCGTCGTCTTGCCTCGCTTTTGCAGATAACGTCCCATCTCACGGATGAATTCACGTGATGAGTGGGGCCGCGGCTGGAGCGAGTCGGCGATTTCACCCGTGGTCGCATCGCAAATCCGCAACTCTTCTTCGTCGATGTAGGTGTCGTAAATCCGATCGATGTGGAGCTGACGCAACGTGTCGTCGCTCATGAAAATGTCGCCTTTGTAATGCTTATAGCCGAGCGCCTCGAAGAAATCCTGGTCCACGATGATGGCGCCAGTCGAAACGATCGCGTCCACCATGTTGTTCTGCACGAGGTCGACGAGGACCTGCTTCAGGCCGGCAGAGACGAGAGAGCCGGCGAGACAAAGAATAATCGCGCAATCCTTATCCCCTAGCATCTGATCGTAGATCTGCGCCGCGCGGCCGAGGTCGCGCGCGGAGAACGCCATTTTGCCGAGCGCGTCAACCAGCGGGACGACGTTATGTTTCTTAATGTCGATGTGTTCGACGACTTCGACGAGGAGATCAGATTTTTTCGGCGTCATATTGTGGTTATTGGTTCGCTTGGGTGATAGCATTCGTAGGTCTAAGAGTTGGTTCAACAGATCAGCTCTTTGTCATGTCGAGCGAAGCCGAGATATCTCCTGCTCCGGCAGAGTGTCGCTGACTCGCGCAACTCAGAGATTCCTCGACTTTGCCGGAATGACAAGGGAGGCCGAACGACACAGGCGGGGGAAGTGCCGCTATTTCTCCGGATACAACCACTCCATGTAATCTGCGACGCCGGCTTCCAACGCATACTGCGGCTCGTAGCCGAGCGCCGC
>JACCXL010000133.1 GCA_013697015.1 Chthoniobacterales bacterium
GGTCGCGCCGGACGTCGCGGGCTCGATGAAACGGGCTACGTGCTGTTGTGGCCGGATATTCCGCGCCTGAGCGACGCGCGACCGCGCCAGTTGAAGCGCGCGACGCAGGTGGATTGGCCGAGCCTCACCAGCGTCATGCGCGAAGCGGCCGAACGCGGCGAGCAACCGTTTGCCGCGGCCGTGGAACTCAGCCGCTCGCTTTTCAGCGCGCAGTCGGTACCGCTCGGTGTCGAGCACTCGCTGGCCACGGGCGCAATGCCGTGCGGACTTTGGGTCGACGCCGAACGGGCGCGGTTCATTCGCAGACCGGTCACCGAGATCTTGAATTCACGGGACGAATGGCAGGAAAAATCAAAGCCGGAAAAGGTGTCGTTAGGCCAACTGCTTGTGCGCGAGAACGATCGCTGGATTTCTGCACTCTCGCTGCCGCGAATCCTGGACGGCCTCGGTTTCGGCAGTCTTTGCAAACTGCGCGACAAAGGAATCTACGGACGTGAAATTCCGCTCGCCACCATCGCGCCGGATGAGGGCGTTAAGCCTGTGAAATGGCTCCGGAAAGCGCTCCTCACGCAAAAGCGCGCACCCGAGCAGAGTCAGCCGCTGGGGCGAGACTCCCGTGGAGCCGACGCCTTGCGGCGGGCCCACGGCTCAGCGGGAGCTTCGCCCTGCCAGGTTTTTTCGGGTATTTCGCGTAGCGTTTTTGATCGCGAGATATTGCCGTGTGTTTCGCAATTCGCGGCAGGCGCGGCGATCGCCGAAGTCGTGACGCGCAATGGCACGATCTCCGCGCGGCTTGATTTTTCGGCCATTGAAATGAGCGCGCATGTTGATCGATACGGACGAGCGCTGCAGTCGCCGCCGGAACGCGAAGCGATGCCCTTCGTCTGCCGCGATTGTCCTGATCGTGAACATGGTCTCTCCACAACGATCACGGCCTCGCCTGCGTCCGCCTGGCGTAAACTGAGCCTCGTCGATCCAGACGGAACTCCGACGCGGCGCGGCATCATCTTTTCTCTTTTCCAAGCCGGGGAGGGCCTCGCCATCGCCGCGGCCCTCGAGGATCCGAGTTATTCGATCGCGGATCTCATTTTCGATCTCGCAAATATTCGCGCGGGCACGCGCTTCGCCGGGGAAGACGCGCCGCTCGGGGGCCGGCTCGGGGCGCTGTGCCAGCGGACCTACGAACGCGCGGATTACCCTGGCTATCTCGAAATGGGCGTGCCGGTTCACTATGGGTCCGGCGCTTCGGAGGTGATCCGCGAGGTCGTCGCCGCGCCGGCTTCGCGTTACAAATTCACCACCGAATCGCTCCATTCCGGCGACATCGAGCGCGCGCTGATCGAGTGGCGCAGCCTGCTGCGGCACATCGCTTCGGCGCCGGATTTGGAATGGGATCGCTGGCGCGAGTTGCAAGCCGCGGCCGCCCATTTCATCGAGCATTCCACATCGCCGGCACAACTCGATCTTCCGCCTCTCCTCGCCGCGCAACAGAAACGCTGGACCGCGCAGCAGTTCGCTTGATGGACAATTTGGCGGACGCGCGGCGGAGCCCGTGCTAATGGGCGTGCCATGACGGCGGATCTGAAAACACCGGCTGCGCTCGGCTATCGCATGCCGGCGGAATGGGAACCACACGCGGCGACGTGGCTCTCGTGGCCGCGGCGCGAGACGATCAGTTTCCCGGATGCGCTCGATCGCGTGATGCCGACGTTCCACCAAATGGTCGCTGCCCTCATCGCGGCCGAGCCGGTTTGTATCAACGTCTGTAATGGCGCGCACGAAGCCGAGGCGCGCGCGGCGCTCGACGGCTTAGAGCTGGAACGGGTCACGTTTTACAGAATTCCCAGCAACGAGCCGTGGTGCCGCGATCACGGGCCGATTTTTCTCGCACGCGCCGCGCAACCAAAACTGGCGATCGTCGATTGGGGCCACAATGCCTGGGGCGGCAAATATCCGCCGTTCGACCTGGACGATGTGGTCCCGACGCGAATCGCGGAAGCGCTCGAACTGCCGGTCTTCGACGGCGGGATGATTCTGGAAGGCGGGTCGATCGAGGTGAACGG
>JACCXL010000140.1 GCA_013697015.1 Chthoniobacterales bacterium
TCGTGTTCTCGGACGAGAGATCTACTGGCTTTGCCTAACGAGATTTAGTGACTCCACTTTTTCGGGTCCGCGTCTCGAGAAAGTACTGGGACAACAGGTGACCGCGCGCAACGCGAATACGATCGGGAAGCTCGCCGTAAGGGCAGAGCTGCGATAGGGCAAAGTTCGCCGGTTGGCCAACGCGACGAATTGCTTCGGTGATCAACACCGGCAGGGATTAGATTGTGCGTGTCCGTTTGCGACGACGTTCGACCACGGATCTCAATCCGCTTTTCGGAAAGCGTCGTTGATCTCGGCGAAAGGAACAGCATCGGCGAAGCCGGAAAACGATCCATTTTCGGCTATTTCGCGCGCGGTGCGGATGAACGCGCCCCATGCCACACACGCCAGGGCAGAGCCGACCGAAACGCGCCGCACGCCCAGATCCCGGAGACGTGAGACGGAAAGTTCGTGATTCGACTTCGAGACCAACACGTTGACTGGCTTCGGCGCGACCGCGCCCACGATCTCCGCGATCTCGACCGGATCGCGCACGCCCGGCGCGTAGAGACAATCGGCGCCTGCCTCGGCATAGGCGACGAGTCGTTCAAGCGCTACGCCTAACGAGTTTGGGGCGTCGACCAGCCAGGCTTCGCAGCGCCCGGTCAGCACGACCGGAATGCCTGAGGCATCGATGGCCGCGCGCGCCGCCCTGATCCGTTCGATCGCGAGCTCTTTTTCGTAAAGCGGAGCGTGAGCGCGCCCGGTGTTATCCTCGATCGACAGCCCGGCGACGCCTGTTGCCACGCAGAGGGCTACGTTAGTTGCCACGTCCTCCGGCTCATCGGCATACCCTGACTGAAAATCTGCGTTCACAGGCAGCGGCGTCGCACGAACGATCTCACTGAGATGGGCGAGCATGTCATCGAGCGGAAGTGCCGGCGTCGCATCTGACACTCCACGCGAAAAGGCGACGCCGGCGGAGGTCGTGGCGAGTGCTTCGAATCCGAGCCGATGTAAGTAGACGGCCGTCCCTGCGTCCCACGGATTCGGCAGGACAAAGCAGCCCGCGTCGTGCAGCCGACGGAATTTCTCGACAGCGGCTCTTTGAGCAGAATCAATCACGGGACGAGCTTAGTGATATCCGCGGTTCGCCCGAAGAAGAATTGCATGCGCACGCCTTAAAGATTTAGCGCGGTGCGAAGGTGCGGAACGAGGCGTTTGGTGAACTCGACGGAATCGCCCGCCGAAAGGTGCGACCACTCGGGACAGTTGAAGCCGGCAAGCTCCGGAAAGTCCTCGAAGTAAATACCGGGCGCGGCGGTGTCTTTCAGTAAGCGGTTCCAAATTCCGCTGCGAGGAGTCGCTTGGTCTTCGAGAGTCTTCAGTTCTCCGGTGACAGGAAACCGGACGAACACGATTTTGCCGCCGCGATTCCGAATTCTGTCGACGGCCGCGCTAGTATTGCGAAACCGCGCCTCGATTGCCTGACCCATTCGCTGCGCGAAAACTTCTTCCGGCACGAAGCTTGGCGGCGGTGGAGGCGTAAAAAGTGGCAGCCAGCCGGTTTTCACCCTCGTCTGCAATCGACCCGGTAGCGCGCAGCTTTCGGTCATGCGCGCGCGGCGTTCGCGATCGACGGTTTGGAAATAAGGTGGCACGCGCCGCGGGACGGGAGCGCCGGGGCGATTTGGAAGAGGCAACTCCTTGAGCAACGCTTCCGTCGTCAGGTCTCTCTCCTTCAGAAACGCGACCTGCTCTTCCAGAGGCATGGCAAGGTGATGACTGAAGCGTTGTGCGACGGTCTGCGTGTGATAACGCTTGACCGCTTTCTGCGCGTTTTCCATGAGCGGACCACCCGGCGCGAAAAACATCCGCGGCACAATGCTGCAGATGATGGTGCCGTGAAAGCGCTCGTCATTCGCGAGGTCTTCGAGCACGGGGTAGGCGCAGCTACCGGCTTGCGCGAGCTGCACCGGGCGTTTGCCAAGACCGTTTTCGAGTTCGTCCAAGTCCAGATCGAACCAGGCGCGCGAGTCGCCGACAATAACGAGCGACTCAGGCTCCACCCGGCGTCGCGCCTGCGCCCAGAGATCTTCGGTGTCGTTGAGGGTGGGCGCATAACCGACCGCGCGGCAGTGAATCTCCCAAGCGGCGGCTGCGACAAGCACAAACACCGTCACGGCGACCGTAATCCCGCGCCATGGAAGCGCGGGGATCGGACGTTCAAAACTGGAAGTAGATGAAGGCATTGCTGTTTCCCTGGGTAAGAATGATGGCGCCCACCATCGCGGCCCACGCGCCGGTGACAACCCAGCGCGGAAGACGAGCGACGGCGGCTTCGATACTCGTGTCGCGGAGAGACCAATGAACCGCGAACATGCAGAGCGTCACGATTGCGATCTGAAGAATCTCGCGCGTCGAGAGAAGTGCATCCCCGTGCGCGTGCGCCCCGAACATGCCGCGCAGCAGGCGTGTGGCGACGGTGAAATCCGACGCCCGGAAGAAGACCCAGGCGATGCAGACCGCGGTGTAGGTAGCGACTCCGACGATGAGCTTCACGGAGAAATGTTGCACCCACCGCGCATCTTTCACCATTGCCCGGACGATGCGTTCGATCACAAGATAGGAGCCGTGCAGTAATCCCCAGACCACGAAGGTCCACGCCGCGCCGTGCCAAAGCCCGCCAATGAACATGACGATCATGAGGTTGAGCGCCGCGCGCCCTGTTCCGAAGCGATTTCCGCCGAGTGGAATGTAGAGATAGTCGCGCAGGAACGTGGAAAGCGAGATGTGCCAGCGCCGCCAGAAATCCGAGAAGCCGATCGCGGCGTAAGGAAACCTGAAATTGTCTTTGAGATGAAAACCGAGGCACAACGCCGCTCCGATCGCACAGATGGAGTAGCCGGCGAAGTCGAAAAAAATCTGACCGGCGAACGCCATCACGCCGAGCCAGGAGTCGAGCGCGACGAGCGGACCCTTGTAACTGAAAATCGTGTCGGCCGAGCCGGCCAGCATCGTGTCGGCAAGCACAACTTTTTCAAAG
>JACCXL010000151.1 GCA_013697015.1 Chthoniobacterales bacterium
ATCCGTCACATCGGTCGATCCAAGCTGCAGGAAGTCGCGCACGGCTGGGGAAACATCGAGGCCAGCGCCATGGTTTAGATTTGGCTTCGGCCGTTCGTTGCCAAAAACGTACTGCCAGTGGTCCGTCCGGAAAGGCCCGCAATCCTCCCACTGGGCGTAGCAGACGCGAGTTCCCTTGCGAATCGCGACCCAGCGGTCTTTGCAAACCGAACGCCGGTCCTGACTAAAGGTTGTCTTGAACCACGGGATGACGAGCGAAGCCTCGGGCTTGGTTCCCTCGTGCGTGACGTCGTTGTAAGGCAGCGCGCAATAGATCGGGTTCTCGCGCGGGGTGAAGGTGACAGGGAGGTAGTTCTTCCGCGAGGCCGCGTCAGGCGAATCGATGCCGCCGTAATTTTGGACCCAGTTTACATCCCAAGAGCTTTTCGTGTTTGGAACCGGGTTGTTCTCGGTCGGCTCCTCGCCGATCCAAAAAACAGTGGTGACGATATCCGTGCGCCACGAATATTTGCCGGTCCGGGCGGTCGCCGCAGATTGGGAGGCTTCCGCGCCTTTCTTTGCCTCGCCTAAGGCGCGTACTCGAAGAGCAAATCTGGCGAAGTCCGCGCTAGTCTCGTAAGGCGACTGCGCCGGGAGCATCTGCGGCCTGACGGCCAGGCAGACGGCGAGAGGGATCAACGGAAAAAGGACTCGCATCTTTATCTTCTACCAAAAAACCATAACTATGTCGAGTAGATATCACCGGCTATGCCATCGCAGCGAAACTCACGGGCGTCAGCGCCCGGTCAGAGGAGGCAGTTCAGAGCCGTAGAGCGCGATGAGCTTTGGTAGTTTGAACGCTCCGAGATAGCGCGGACCGAAGAGGCGCGGCTGGCGCAGAAGGCGCAGAAGCCAGCCGAGATAGAGCTTGTCGGCCCAGCGCGGGATGGGGTCCTGATCGCCATTCAGAAAAGCGAGGGCTGCTCCGACGCAGTGGATGGCCGGGCGATAGGAGAGTCTCTCGCGCAACGAGAGGGCCAGCTTCTCCTGTGTGCCACCGCCGATTCCGATGACAAGGTGTGGCGGGCAAAGTTGCTCGAGCAAGCGCTCAAGCTCGGGATCGTGGACCGGCCGGCCATATTGCGGCGCGACATAAAAGTCTCCTTCGGTAAACGGGAAGCCGTTTGCCTCCAACCACCTGATCGTCCTTGCTCGCGCTGCATCGCTGGGCAGCACCCAGACGACGCGACCGTGCTTCGGTTCGCAAGCGAACAATTTCGCCGCGAGACACTGGAGATATCGCAAGCCGGAAATTCGAGAGACAGATTGGCGACGCAGCAGACGCCAGAGCAGAACCATCGCGCCGCTGTCAGCGATCGCGAGATCGGCTTCCACGAGAGCGCGGCGATAATCTTCGTCGGACTCGATCCGCACGAGGGCGGGCGCCGCCGGAACGACGACGTAGCCACCGGTCGAGCAGAGCCGCTCGACCGCTTCTTCCGCTGAGCCATCAAAAAAGTGAATCCCGAGGATTCGCACGGTTTTTGCGAGCGGAAACCCGCCGGAAGATTCGGCCGGTTGATTGGCGCCAAAAACGTCGGGCATGGATTCGATTGAACCAGAATTGACGCGTGACGAGAAACGCCGAATTGCAGGAAAGTCACCGTGCGATCGGATGTTACGCGCAACCCGAGCCGCGTTCGATCACCATCCAGACAGAGGGAACTCGGTGTCGTCTATCGCGTTTACACTCCTGCGCGATGCAGCAGAGAGGCAAGGACCTTCTCGGCTTCGAAGACCTCCCGCGCAAGCGCGCGCGCCGCCCGTGCATGGCAGGCATAGTCCGCATTGATCATGCGCACCGCCTCGGTGATTTCCCCTAACGACTCAAAACCGAAGAGGCCGCCGTTGTTTCCGTAGCGCGCGGAGAAGCCGGTCTCTTGCATGATCACGGGCCGCCCCGCCGCCAGGTAGCACACGCTTCGATCGCTGAACCAGCCGGTTTTAAGGCGAACGTACTGATCTTTGGCAACGGTGAATTCTCCTTTCGATCGACGGATGTAATCACGATAGAGCCGGTAATCGGCACTGAGATCATGGGGCGCCCGGAAGCGCCATCCCTGGCGCGCGAATCTGGCTCGCATGGCAGCCGCTTTGATGTCGGTGGCGAGCTCGAACGCCTCTCCGCATTTTTTCGGCGCGGCGATGAAGCGCAGGAACTCACGTGATTTGCTCCATAAATATTTCTGGCCGCGCCACGAGATATCTTTCAAACCGCTGGTGGACCAATTTGCGACGGAGGTAAAAACGGCCGCGGCGGCGGGCCCGCGGTTCGTGCGCCATAAATCGGTCACGACAGGCTGCCGCGTCGGAAGCCAGCGAAAGTGGTGGAGCGGAACGGGGAACTCTGTCGTTCCAACATTTTCGCCAAAGGTGAAGAGAGCATGGTGGCGTCGGAGATAACGGATCGTGCTGCGATTTTTTTGATCCACCTTGATTTGCTCCACGCCCGGATCGCTCTCGATGTAGATGATCCGATCGCTCGTGCGCAAATCTTCGTTCAGTTCCTGCGCGCCGCACACGTTCAGGATGGCGTCGGCTTCCCGATAGAGTTGACGGATACGATGGAGCGGCAAGCCAGCCGTTGGATTTCCGGGCAGGTAGCGGGCGCAGAAGGCCCAGCGCCGCTCGAATCCGAATTCACGCGCGAGTCGCGCCAGGGTCGTGGCCGCGAAATCGTATTCGTTGTTGATCTCGAAGGTCTCGGGATTGTAGGGCAAGCGCGCCGAATCTTCGATGTAGTAAACGTCATGACCGAGTCGCTGCAGTCCGACGATGTAATGAATGTGCTGCCAGATCACGCCGGCGATCGGGCAGGAACCCATGAAGCCCATCACGATGATGCGTTTGCGTTTCATCTAATCACCGCAGAGAACGTGGAGGACGGAGAGAAAGACGAACAAAATTCATCGTCTGCCTGGTCCGCGGTTAAAAGCGCTTCACTATCTTGGCCGGGTTGCCCGCGACCACGCAATTTTCCGGCACGCTTTTCGTGACGACCGCACCCGCTGCGACGACCGAGTTTTCGCCGATCGCCACGCCTTTTAGAATGACCGCGTTCATTCCAATCCAGACATTGTCACCGATGATGA
>JACCXL010000162.1 GCA_013697015.1 Chthoniobacterales bacterium
CTTGGTCACATGGCCGTGAAATTCGCGCATGCGTTCGGGGCGCATGTCGTGCTCTTCACGACGTCGCCCGGGAAAACCGAGGACGCCAAGCGCCTGGGCGCGCAGGAAGTTATTATCTCCAAAGATCAAGCCGAGGTGCAGAAGCACAGCAACAGCTTCGATTTCATCCTCGATACCGTATCTGCACAACACGATCTGAACGCGTATCTTTCGCTTCTGAAGCGCGACGGCACCATGGTGCTCGTGGGCGTGCCGCCGGAGCCGGCACCGGTCGATGCATTCAGCTTGATCGGACGCCGGCGGCAGCTCGCCGGATCACTCATCGGCGGTCTGCCTGAAACGCAGGAGATGTTGGATTTCTGTAGCGAACGCGGAATCACCTGTGACATCGAACTGATCCCGATCGACAGGATTAACGAAGCCTACGAACGGATGTTGAAAAGCGACGTGAAATATCGATTCGTGATCGACATGGCCTCGCTACCATAGCGTCGAAGTCTCAGCGCGCAGCGAAACCGAGCGCCGTCTTCGGTTCCTGCGCGAACGAAAAGCCGCTGAGTTCTGCGGCCGGGCTGACACCGCGCGCGAACGCGAGATACTGAAATGTCCGCCCGAGCAAGGTAGGGTGCAGCAACGTTTGCAGTGCGCGCGTAGCGCCGGTGGCACCCGCCGACTCCACTTCCGCCCGCATCGGGCCGGCCGCGAGTCCGGTCATGAAATGATGCTGGTCTGTGAAGCCCGCCAGCTGCAGTCCGCATCCGAGTGCCTCGTCCGCCAGCGTCGTCCATTCGACGTGCGCCGTGATGTCCGCCCGGCCTACCTCCAGCAGCGGCGACGGAAGTTTTCGATGCCGGAGGAATGACTGCACGGTTCCATCACTGCGCGCGGGCGAGTAGAAATCCTCCCGCGTGTAACCGTAATCGACGATAAACAACCAGCCGCGCACGAGCTTTTCGGCGACCGCGGCGACGAGCTTCGGCGCGGCCATGTTGACCTCGGTTTCATAAGCGACGCCGGGCGGGATCGGGATCTGTTGCGCGCGTGACGCCAGCCGAGGATCGCTGCTCGGCTGGGATACGAAGCGGAAGCGTTCTGCTTCCTCGGTCACGCATTTCTCCGTCCAGTCACTCTCGGAGGCACCGCGGCTGAGCAGGTGCACCGGCAGCGCGTCGAATAGTTCGTTCGAGAAATGCAGGCCCTCAAATGGCTCCATCAGTTCAATCGATTCGCGCCACGACACGATCTCGCCGAACGCCGCCAGCGCTTCGACTTGTCGCGCGCGCAAGATCAGGAACGGCTCGATGATCACATAGCGGAGCGCTGCAAAAAAATCCGGCATGCTCCCGCGAATTGTGCGCAAGACATCGCCCGCGAAATCGCCATTCTGCGCCCCCTGCTCGACAATAGCGAAATCGGTGGGCTGCCCGAGCGCTGCCCACATTTCGCGGAACTGCGCCGCCATCATGCGGCCGAAGAGCGGACCGACGCTGACGTTCGTAAAATAATCTCCGCGTCGGCCGATGACGGCGCGACCGGAGCTGTAGTAGCCGTGTTCGGCATGATAAAGCGCCTGCTCCATGAACCACCGGAAAGAGATCGGACCTGCGCGCCGGATCTGGTTAAGAATTAGTGCAACGAGAGCGGGTTCGCCGGGCGACATGTTTTGTGTTTGCCGTTTGGATTTTGGCCGGAATTGCACCTAGGTTCGAAGGATCGTCGAGTAGCCTTCCCTCGTCTCACGCATGCCAGTCTCTTATCTCGAACGCAGTCCCATGAACCGGTTTGAGCCGCCCTGGTATGCGAATCCGAAGCTGTACATTCCCGGGACCATCGCGGTAGTGCTTCTTTTCATTGGACTGGTTTATTTTTCCTACCTCGCCGCAGATTTAAAAACGCAAGCCGCCACGTTCGATCTGAGCAAGCTCGAGCAGATGGAATCGGCCAGCGTGATTCTCGATCGGAACGACAAAATTTTCGGGCAGATCTACGTGGAAAATCGCGAGACGGTTCCGTACGAACAACTGCCCCGGGACCTGGTGAACGCCGCCGTCGCGATCGAGGACAATAAGTTCTATCAACATAACGGATACGATGCGGGAGGAATCCTGCGAGCAGCCTTGAAGAACTTCACCGCCGGACATGTCCGGCAGGGAGCGAGCACGATCACGCAACAGCTCGCGCGCAACAGCTATGCGCTCAAGGAACGCACCTTCAAGCGCAAGCTGCTCGAAATCTTTCTCGCCCGCCGCATCGAGGAAATACTGGGCAAACAAAAGATCATGGAGCTCTACCTGAACCGGATCTATTTCGGCGGGGGGATGTATGGAGCGGAAGCGGCCGCGCGCGGCTACTTCGGGAAAGCCGCGCGTGACATGTCGTTGACCGAATGCGCCACGCTTGCGGGATTAATCAAGAGTCCGAACAAATTATCGCCCTGGTCCGATCGCGCGGCTTCGCGCGAGGCGCGCAACGTGGTGCTCGTCCGCATGCGTGATCTCGGATTCATCACGCCGGAAAAGTGCGAGAGTGCGCAGAGCACCGATGTCACGATCGGCAGCCGCCAGAGCGCGCAGGGCCAGACGTATGCGGTTGATTATATCCGGCAAAAAGTGATCGAGGCAGTGGGGTGGGACCGGGCCATGAATGAAGGCTTCCGCATCCACACCACGATCGACGCGGAATTGCAGAAGGTGGCCGAAGAGTCTTTGCGCGCGCACCTCGATCAGGCGGAACAACATCCAGGCTACAGCCACGTTACCTATGCCGATTACGCGGAGCGTTTTCGCAAAGCGCGCCAGAGCGGAGCAGCACAACCGGCCAACGCGACGCCGGAATATCTGCAAGGTGCGATCATCGCGCTCGATAACGAAACGAGCAGCGTGCTCGTGCTCGTCGGCGGCAGAGACTTCGAGCACAATCAGTATGATCGCGCGTTGCAGGCGAGACGTCCGGCGGGCACTGCAATCCTGCCGTTCGTCTACGCCGCTGCTTTCGAGAAGGGGTTTTTTCCGGGGACGTTGGTGGAGGATTCCGCGCTCGATAATCGCGCGGTCATGATTGGTGGAACGACCGGCATTTTGGGGGAATGGGGGCCGGAACGGGAGGATAATCGATACGAGGGGACGATGCCGGCGCGGCGTGCGCTCGCCAAATCCAAGAATGGCGCCGGCGTCCGCATGGGCATGAATGCCGGGCTGGATGCGGTCATGCAACTTTGCAAGACCGCGGGCATCCGCTCGCCGCTGCGGCCTTATCCGGCCACGTTTCTCGGGAGCAGTGAGGTGACGCTCGCAGAGCTCGCCCTGGCTTACACAATCTTCCCGAATGGGGGTGGGCGAGCGGACGCGCCGCACATCCTCGATCGCATTGAGGAAAAAGAGGGGAACATCGTCTGGCAGGCGCCACCGGCCAAAGGCCGACAAAATGTCATCAAGCCTGAGACAGCCTACGAAGTTCACTCGTGCCTGATCGATGCCCTGGAGAGCGGAACCGGCG
>JACCXL010000194.1 GCA_013697015.1 Chthoniobacterales bacterium
GAAGGCGAGGAGCAGCACCACGCCCGCGATCAACATGATCACGACTGTTATTTTTTGCCGGATGGGGTGATCGCGCAGCTTCTGCATGGCACGTTCAGTTGGCGACGGGAGTATTCATAGGGTAGTCGATAGCTAATTTTGAGCCGAGTCTGGCAGCGGCGGCAGAAGCCGCGTTGGTGCCTACCGGCATTGCACAGCGCGAATTCCAACCTGCCCCAGCATTTCCAAATGCAGAGCAGAGCAACAACCGTGCTACGTCCGTTCCGCTGAGGGAATCGCGGCACAGGTGGAACACGTTGTGCTATGGAAAGGCCGCGAAAACGCCTGTCCGGCCGCCTCACTCCCCATCTGATGAATCTCTCCACGGAGCAGACCGCCGAAGAGGCGCCAAAAGTCGCGCGCCAAGCCGCCGAGCAATTCGCCGCCACCGCCGGTTCGTTGGACTCCGGCCGTCATGGTCGAAGGATCCTGACTACCATTTTGCTGATCGCCGTCGCATCCGCACTCGGGCTGGGATTTTGGACTCTATCCCGGCGCCTGGCGCCGGATCTGACCAGTGCGCCAGTGTCGTCGGAGCCTCCGACCGATACCTCGTTCGCGGAGAAGAGCATCGCGGTTCTCCCCTTTGAGAACCTGAGCGAGGACAAACAAAACGCGTTTTATGCTAATGGTGTGCAGGATGATATCCTGACGGCGCTTTCCAAAGTCGCCGATCTGAAGGTGATCAATCGCACTTCCGTCGACACCTATCCTGCGGGGAAGCCGCGCAAACTTCCCGAGATCGCCCAAACGCTGGGAGTCGCGTACGTTCTGGAAGGAAGCGTCCGCCAGGCGGGTGAGAGCGTGCGCATCACCGCTCAGCTGAGCGATGCGCGCAGCGGGGCTCATTTGTGGGCGGAGAACTACCAGCGCGATCTCGCGGATGTGTTCGCCATCCAGAGCGAAATCGTCCAGCGAATTACCTCCCAGCTTCAAGCCACCGTTTCGCCCACAGAAAAAGCCGTCCTCGAAGTCCGCCCGACGAAAGATCTCGCTGCCTACGGTCTCTACGTCCGGGCGAAGGCACTCATCGCGACCATCTCTCTCAATGCCCAAATCAACGAAAAGGTCCGGGAAGCGATTCAGTTGCTTGACCAGGCCATCGCGCGGGACCCGGATTTCTTCCTCGCCTATTGCCAGGTGGCCGCGGCGCACAACTATCTGTATTTTTTCGGTCTCGATCATACGCCAGCGCGTCTTGCTGCAGCGGATGCGGCGTTGCAGGCCATCCTTCGTTTGCGTCCGGACGCGGGCGAGGCGCATCTCGCCCGGGCGAATTTTTTCTACCGCTGCTATCTCGATTACAATAAGGCGCGCGCCGAACTCGCCCTGGCTCAACACGCTTTGCCGAACAACTCGGAGATTTTCGAGTTAACCGGTTACATCGATCGTCGCCAGGGCCTCTGGAACGAATCAGCACGGAGCTTGCACCGCGCGCTCGAGCTCGATCCGCGCAACTTTTTTATGCTCCAACAGATCGCGCTAAGCTACCAGGAATCCCGCCAGTTTGGGGCTATGGCTGCCGCTCTGGACCGTGCCCTGGCCCTGATCCCTCGCGACCTCGACACCCGGGTCACGCGCGCCCAGGTCGATCTCGAGTCGCGAGCGGACCCGCGGCCGCTGCATGCAACAGTCCAGACAATCCTGGCGGAAGATGCGGCGACGGCGCCGGATCTGGCGGCTCTATGGTTATACGTCGCGCTCTGCGAACGCGATCCGGCGGCGGCAGCCCGGGCTCTCGCGGCCATCCCGGCGAGCGGCACCGCCGTCGACCTGAACTTTCCGCGCTCCTGGTGTGAAGGGATGGTCGCTCGCGCCAAAGGTGACGCTGCG
Source organism: Chthoniobacterales bacterium (assembly GCA_013697015.1). GTDB lineage: Bacteria > Verrucomicrobiota > Verrucomicrobiia > Chthoniobacterales > UBA10450 > JACCXL01. Next base: position 1,873 of record JACCXL010000194.1, read on the forward strand.
GCTGCTGAAACTGCCTTCCTCGCCGCGCGCGCGGAACTCGAGCAAACCGTGCGCGAGCAGCCTGATTACGGCCCGGCTTTCAGCGTGCTCGGCCTGATTGATGCCGGCCTCGGCCGGAAGGAGGAAGCGATCCGCGAAGGTCGCCACGCAGTTGAGCTGCTACCGATCACGAAGGACTCGATAGACGGTGCGGAGCTGATGAAATATCTCGCCGTCATCTATGCCTGGAGCGGCGAGAAGGATCTCGCTATCCAGCAAGTAGCCGCGACACTGCAAATCCCGAGTACTTTAAGCTACGGCAACTTGAAATTGCACCCTTACTGGGATGCGCTGCGCGGCGATTCGCGTTTCGAAAAAATTGTCACCGATCTCGCACCGAAGAACGTCGAGAGATAAGCATTCGAAGCGAGCAAGAGAGCTGCTCGGTGTCGCTGATATCGTCACAGCAACTGCAGCGTGCTATTTCTGAAAACCTGATGCAAGAAACCATGGTTAACTCCATCGCGCCATCCGCACGAAGCGCCTGAAAACGCTCAAGGCGAACCTCGCCACCACGACCATAAATTCACGCCTGCTGGTAATGCGCTCGGCGGTCGCAGTCAGACCTCCCGACGAAGCGCGGCTCTTTTACGTCGACGACAAGACGCTGCTGTATCTCGCCGAAGTACTCAAAGTGCAGGTGCAGGAAGTTCCCGCCAAGAACGCCAGAATCGACTTCACGAATTCATGGAGAAACTGGAAACGACGCGATTCTGATCGCCGACAATTCGCCTTCGCCATTTCGAAAAATGCTACAGTGCGTTCGATCGCTGTGCCGCGATTCGTCGCAAGTCCCTCGTGTGTCGGCAACTTGTGATGGTGCGCGATACAGGGTTCGAACCTGTGACCCCTACCGTGTCAAGGTAGTGCTCTACCACTGAGCTAACCGCGCTTAGGAGGTAAAATACGAGTGAAAGAGTCGGCGTTAAGTGCGCTAAAGTCCCGATTTTCGGTTGATTTACTACAGTTGTTTACTACAGTTGGAGGGACAACGGGATTCCTCCATGAAAAACAGATTGAGCGGTCAACGGGTAGCATCATCACAACGATCATCGTCCCCTCACCGGGGAGTGGGGAAAATAAAGGGCATCTTCCTGCGGGGCAACATTTATTGGCTCGCCAAAATGGAAGCGGGGCGCAGAACGCAGGTGAGTCTGCATACGGGCGACTACAGCGACGCCGTAGGAGAGGCAGTGAAGGTGCTGCAAGACCCGTTCCTGGAAAAATCCGACGCGCCATTGAAACAGGAAATCGTCGCATTCCTGGATCATAAGGGACGGCAGAACGAATACTCACCCGCCAGCCGTGAGTCGAAACAGTATGCGCTCAACGGCTTCGCTGAGTTCGTGAAGAAGCGCGACGTGTCCGGGATCACCACGGGCGACGTGCAACGCTATTACCGCGACTTGCAGACCCGTGTGAGTGAATCGACGGCGCAGGGCTACGTCACCACGATCCGCAGCTTCTTCAACTGGCAGGTTGACCAAAAACGCATCCGCTCGAATCCCGTCAGCGGGGTCAAGCTGGCGAAGCTCGATTCAAAAAGCCGACTGCTTTTTTGCTCGCCAGAACAGCGTGACAGCCTGATCGCGAACGCGCCTAACGAGGAGATGAAATTCATCCTCTACTGTGGCTTCCATGCGGGACTGCGAAAGAATGAAATTATCGAAGCGCGACCCGATTGGTTCGACCTGAATCATGGCTCGCTTGAAGTGCGGGCAACGGACTCGTTCCGTCCGAAGGATCGGGAAGCACGAACAATTCCGCTGACTTCAGAGTTTCAGCAATTCCTGCGGCGCTACGGTTTGCGCTCGCCGTTCATGTTGCGTCCCGATGTGGAGAAGGGCGCATCGCTTTATCGTTACGATTTCCGGCGACCCTTCCGTGACTACATGAGGGCGCAGGGCTGCGAATGGGTCACGCCTCACGTAATGCGCCACACGTTCGCATCGTTGCTCGTTTCCAAGGGCGTGAGCATCTACAAGGTTGCGGTTTGGATGGGGGACGACGTGCGCGTTGTGCAGAAGCATTACGCCAAGCTCAGTCCGAAAGATGACGATATTGAAAAAGCGTTTGCGAAGAAAATAGCACGCTAGAAATAAGCGCGGTGGTCGTCACTTTTGCAGCGCGCTGCAAATTCTTCGCTCACTTTCTCACCCTGCTGACGAGGGAATAACATCCTTTTTAAGGGTTCCGTAGTTGACACGGAACGCTAAGGATGGACAAAAAATCCTTCGGTGAAAAAATAAAGTTCGGGCTTCGCCCCAGTGAGGCGGCATTCGCTCTTGGTTCCGAAAAACTGCTCCAAGAATGCGTCAAAATGGGCTGGATCAAGC
>JACCXL010000230.1 GCA_013697015.1 Chthoniobacterales bacterium
GAATGCGCGATCTCCTGCCTCAGCTCGTGGATAGATTTTGGCGGTCGAGGTTCTTCAGCCATTGTCGATCTTTCTTCAATTCTGCGGCGCTCACTTCGAAAATCGGTTTGCGCAACCGCGACATCGCTAGCACGACGCAAACCCCGCAAAGGATGAAGTGCAGGACGGCCGCGCCGAGGGCCACCCAGACGGGCGATATATGGAAACCATGCGCGATTCCCAAAACCGCGCTGGCGACGAGAAAAAGGTATCCGAGCGCTAATAATAAAAGTGCGGCAATCAGTGCCCCGGCCAGCACCAGGATGTGCACCAGAGCCGACTTTGACTCACGCGCGACCAGCCCAATCCTGCTCTCCAGAAAGCCGACCAAGCTATTCAGGAGCGCGAGCAGGTTGTTCAGCAAACCTGCGTGCCCCGCCGGATTGCGGAACCGCATGGTGTCGCCGGCCATGCAGTAAACTGGTTAGCGCCGGAAAATGATGCCGAGAATAAATCCAACGCCGAGTGCCGTGCAGACGGCTTTGGTTGGGTTCTCGCGCACATATTGTTCGCCGTCTTCCTGAAACGTGCGCACGCGATCACGTGCATCGCCCCAAGCCTGTTCGGCTTTGCCGCGATACTCGTCCGCCACCGCACCGGCAGCCGATTTCAGATCGTCCGCGGCTCTGCGCACGTGCGTTTTGCTGCTCTCGATCTTGCTTTGGGTTCCGGCGGCTCCCGCCATGTCTTGTGATGATTTGGTCTCTTCAGCCATGATAATTCTCCTGTGATTGTCTTCGTGGACTATCGCCTCGGGGCCGGCTTTCGGCAATGGCAAGCGAGTCGATTCTTTCAATGCAGAAACGTAATTCGAAGCGTCCGTGCGCTTACCGAATCCGCGAAATAAAACCCGGGAGGAAAAGGACGCCCTATTTCTCGCGGAAAATGATCCGCGCCTTCGTCAGGTCATAGGGAGACAGTTCCACCTCGACCTTATCCCCGGGGACGATGCGGATGAAATGCTTGCGCATTTTGCCCGAAATATGAGCGAGCACGTTTCGGTTCCCGGGCAGTTCGACGCGGAACATCGTCCCGGGGAGCACTTGCGTGACAGTGCCTTCCGTCACGATCTGCTCTTCCTTTGGCATAGGGCAAAATATCGTAACTCCCGGCTTCCTCAACCGTAGCCGCGGAGACCGCGATCAACGGCCCCCGAGCGCGACGGGTGGGAGATACTCGATTGGGGGGCCCGCCGTCCACCAGCGGCCCGTTTTGCGACGCTTCAAAGCAGTGGTGAAGCGGTATTCGCGGGTCGTCGCGCGGAGGTATCGCGGCGGCGCGGCCGGGAACGGATTGTTCTCCAATAGACCTGTGACGGCCGGTTCGTTCTCCAGCAGACGCGTGCAGAAAGCGAGAAACCACGGGTTGGATTGTGCTTCGCTCAAAGCCGCGAACCACATCTGCCAATCCAGGCGTGGCTGATGAGGGGCGACCCAACGCGGCGCCGTTTCTAGATCCCCCGGCTTCCACCTGAATTTATAGGGAAGCCACGTGATACGATCGGCACTTCCCTCGACCGTTATTTCAGCTCTCGTTTTGGTCATCACGCGAAACAATCCGTAACCGTTCACGATGCGGAGCGGCTGGACGGCGATGTAGAGCTCGCGCAGACCCGCCGGCCAGTGCGCCTCGGGATTTAACGCTTGCCGGATGAGCATCACATTCAGAGGAAGGGTGCTGAATAAAATGACGGCGGCGCAAACACTCAGGCACCTTTGTGCGCGAGAGGGCGGTGGAGTCGTCCGACGAGGCAAGCTGCGGGCAATGACGGAATCGTCTAGCAGAAGCAGAGCGAGCGCGACGGTGAGCAGGTTGAAAAACCCGTAGTTACCAGTCAGCGCGATTCCGATTTGCAGAAGCACGAGCAGAGTAAACGCGATCAGGCGCAATCGGCGCGGAGCCCAGATGAAAAAGGGCACCACCAGCTCCACCATAAGCGTCCCCGCGACCGTCGCTTTTTTCAGCCACAACGGACTCTTATCGGCAAACCACGCGAGCGCGGTCGGGAGTGGCTGACTCCAATAATGATAGTCGAAAGCGGTCAGCTTCCACCATGTGTCATCGCCGCTGGTTAACTTCACGGCGCCCGAGAGAAATATTAATTTGAAAAGAAGAAGCTTCAGCAGAAACAAGCCGATCCGAGAGACCCGCGCCTGAGTTTCGGGCGTTCGTCGCCATTGCATCGGTGCGAAAAAAATCGCGAGAAACCCTGCTTCAAGCAGCAGAATGTCCCATTGAAACTCGAGAAACGTCTGGCCTGCGACGGCCAGGGAGAGGTAAAGAACGAAGAGGGCAAGAAGGCAGAGTAGCGGCGCGACCTCCGCCATCAGGAGCACCGCGATTCCGGCTCCGGCGGCGCACAGGAAATGCAAAAACGCGTTACTCGCATTCAACCAGCACAAGGTTGGGAATTGCCATGCGCCGCCCGGACCCAACTGCTCGTGCACTGCGTGAAGAAATTCGGTCACGGGCAAAATGCCTCTCGCGCCGATCAGCCCGTCGATTTGAAACCAGAGCGAGACAAACGCGACCAGGTAGGTGAATCCGAGCGCGCGCAGGAACCAGCGACGCGCGGCGAAAAACTCAGATCTCCGCACATCATCGCCCCAGAGCAGGCGGATACCGGCGGAGGCAAAGGCGCGGTTCTGCGCCACGACGGCGTAAGCGCCGTCTGCCATCGCGGCGAAAAGACGGCTCCGCTGGTAGAAGCGCAGAATCCAATCCGCGACCCAACGATCGCCGCGAGCGAGAGCCCGGAGCACCGCTTCCGCGCCACTAAAAACCTGACCGTCAGGTTCAATCAACTGGACCGCGCGCTCGAACGCACTGGAAGGAATCTCGGGATAGATGGCCGCCGTTTTTTGGAACGGCTCGTAGTCTACCGCGGACCCTGTCGCCTGCCGCCAGCGTTCAATCCAATGCCGAC
>JACCXL010000239.1 GCA_013697015.1 Chthoniobacterales bacterium
TTCTGTTGCCTCTGCGGTAGGGTGGAGTGCGGTTGAGTCGCTCTGGAGCCGGGCGTGTTTTTTCTGCTTCCTGGCTCACTGCACGATCTGTAGATCAGTCCACGCAGCGGCCCAGCCCGGCTGCTCCGGATTACGGGCGATCGCTAGGGGGCTACTCGCCGCGATACGCAGAGAGCGTTTGCCTAGACGTGCAAACCGGCGAGCTGCACGCGGCGCTCCAAGCCATCGGTTGCTTGAACGCCGTTGATCTTCCACGATCCAGCCTCTGAGACGAAACTGTAGAGGAACGCGCGCGCGCTTCCGTCGCGCCGCAGGAGAAAAACCTGCATCGTTGCCGTCGTCCCTTCGACTTTGATAAGTCCAAACTCGACGCGTGCGTCTCGCGTCATCTCGCTATGTTCACGCAAGACCATTTGCTCGAATTGCCTGCGCGAGAACTTGTGCTGCACGCCGCTCGCCGCATAACGATAAGCGCTTGTGAAATCGGCCGCCCGAAACGCTGCCAGCTGTTGCGTGACGACGGCATACAGTTCTCGCGGCGGCGGCGCGACCGTCGAGTGCTGTGCGCGCTTCGTGATCATCGCCGCGTAGAGACAGAGCACGAAGATGAAGAGCGTGAGCGACGTTTTGGTGATCGAGTTCATAGGGCATTTCCCTGCGGTGCCGCCGCCGCAATTCGTTTCAGATACTGAAACGAGTAGAGGCCAGTACTGTGACTGTCACCCCAATGTATCTGGAGCGCATATCCGCCGACCAGATCAAACCGCGTCAGAACGAAACTGGCATCGGTGTAACTAACCTGGGGGCGCAGCAAATTTCCCATCACGTCCGGCTCCCCGCCACAAAGCGCGCAGGGACAGGCGCGCCTCAGAAATTCCAAAGGCAAAAACGATTCTGTGCCGTCATCCCATTTTACCGCCAGCTCGCCGCCAATTTGCTGAATATCACGAAGCTCGATGCGGCTCATGGCGGACGCGGATCTTAACGGGGCAGAAAAGGCAAAAGCAATCCGCAAGCTACACTGGAAAGCGACTCACGATCTGCTTCCGAAGATCGCGGTACCGACGCGAACGAGTGTCGCGCCTTCCTCGATTGCCACCTCGAAGTCGTGACTCATCCCCATCGATAGGTCCGGGAGAGCCACGCTGAAATCACGTGCCAGAGAGTCGCGCAATCCACGTAAAGTCGCAAAGTGCCTGCGGGATTGCTCCGGTTCCTGCGACAGAGGAGGGATTGTCATCAGACCGAGAACGGTGAGCCGATCGAGCTGTAGAATCGTCTCCAGATGCGCGCGCAACTCATCGGGCGAAAAACCGATCTTACTCCCCTCGCCCGCCACGTTTACCTCCAGAAGAATCTGCAGCCGCAAGCCTTCCTCGCCCGCGATCCGGTTCATCTCGGTCGCCAATGCGAGCGAGTCCACGCTGTGGAAAAGTTCGAAAAACGGGAGCGCGTGCCGGATCTTGTTCTTCTGCAGACGACCGATGAAATGCCAACGCACCGCCGATGGCAGCAACGGAATCTTGGCGCGCGCTTCCTGCACGCGGCTTTCGCCGAAGATTGGCTGACGCGCATCAAATGCCGCGCGTACTTTCTCGGCCGACTGTTTCTTCGAAACGGCCACCAACTGCACATCGGCCGAAACATGGCCGGAACGCTCCGCAGCCGCCGCGATCTGAGCCTGCACGAGAATGAGATTAGCGCCGATGTCGTCCATTAATCTGTGCCGGTATGGGGTGAGTTGACGAATCTACCGGGGCCATGTTTTGTCGGATCGAAGTTGCTTCCCGCCTAGTCGCACGGCCGCGTAATTTCACCTCGCATGAAACTGGCGCGCAAGTTCCAAAAGCTTTTCACGGCGGAAGCGCTCCAAAGTCTGTGGGATCATGCGCGGCGCTGGAGACATCCAGTTGATGTTCGGCCGCTGCTCGATCGCCTTGACCGCAACGCATGGGCGGAGTTGCGCGAACGCTTTCCGCATCGTCCGGAGGCACCAAGGATAAACCGCTTCGTGGATACGGAGCACTGGATACCCGTGAATGTGGAGCGCGCGCAGGATCTCTGGCTCGACCAAAGTCCTCCGCTGCGCATTCTCGATCTCGGCTGTGGTCCCGGCTACTTTCTTTATGTTTGCACGCAGCTTGGACACAGCGGCGTGGGAGTCGACATCGATGAGCAGCCGCTTTTTCGCGAGACAACCGCGCTTCTGGGAGTGAGGCGGGTGATCGCGCGCATCGAGGCGCAACGCTCTCTTCCCGATTTCGGCGAGCAGTTTGATCTGGTGACCGCGCACCGCATTTGTTTTCAGAAGACAGTGCGTGACGCACACGGCCACTGGCTGGAATGGGAGCGCGAGGATTGGGAGTATTTCCTGAACGACGTGCGCACACGCATGCTGCGAGCGGACGGCCGCCTCCTGCTTGATTTCAATCCGCGGGCCGATGGCTGCACCTTCTTCACCCCAGAACTGCGCGCTGTTCTAGTCAGGAATGGCGCCCAAATTTTTCGGTCGAAAGCGCTGCTGGCAGTTGATGCCCGGCAGCGTGCCGCCTTCAAACCAACGAACTAGCGCAGCCGGTCGGCAGCCGTTTTCCAGTCCGCGCAATTCCAGCCGAGCAATTGCTCAAGTTTCTCGATCTCGGCCGTGAAAATGTCGCCCAGCCGCGCTGCTTCCTCCGGCGTCATGCTACGTGTGTATTGAATCTTATTGTGGACCGCGACCGCGAGCTCGGAGCGAGGCGGAACTCCGAGAAAGTTGGAAACCGCCGCAAGACTTTGTTTCTGTTCATCGCGGAAAGTCTCGTATTTCAGGATGTGGATCTGCTCACGCGGAAAGAACTGGAACACGCGTTCGAGCTGCACGGAATACATCCCGCGATCAACGTAGGAAAACCGGCGCGATTGCAATGGGCGCGAGGCTTCCTGGCGCGCCGGCTCCGCCTCGATCGCGTCGAGAAAATCGAGCGTATCGAGGCCGCGCTCCCGCTGCATGTTCCAATGCGAGAAGGCGCGCTCGACTGGATTCCGGAGCACAACAATCAACTTCATGCGCCGGTTGTAATCCCAGATTCGTTCCATCACGGGGCGCCAATAGAGATAGATCGGCGTGCATTCGCCTGCGACGACAGACCGTCGCGTCGGGCGGAAGCGCCGGTGTAGCTCGCGATAGTCAGAGCGCCCCGAGAAGATTTCTTCGTTATCGAAAAAGTGAAGCTCTTGGGCGTCCGGCAAACTGATCGCCGGATGCTGCTCCAGGAAGTAGTGGAGCGCAGTCGTGCCCGCCTTCTGTGCACCGGCAAGGACGAAGTCGATTTGCTCAATCCTGCGCCGTGCCATCCCGAACATGCGAGACGTAAGGCACCAGTTCCGAAGGGACAATGCAAGTGTCGGTGCGTCCCCGATCAATTCAGCAGAACCGTAAGGGCTTGTCTAACGATTCAATCGCTTAGTGATCGACAATCGTCGTGAGATATGAACTCATGCACCAAACGCTGCGTTGGGAAAGAATCCATCATATGAACTTCACAAAAAACATCGGAATGCTGGTGCTCGCTATTTTCCTTATTGTTTACGGCGTCACCACCGCCTTCACGATCGCGACCCCCATTATCCTCCTCGGCATCCTCGCGCTCGCGGCCGGCATCCTCATCCTGCTCGGAAAATAGCGGCAGAGAGAACCGCGCGTCCCGGCCGTCGCGGGGCGCGCAGAATGGTTACGGGATGTTGTAAACCTCGACCAGCCCGATACCGGTAGTCCCATTGCTCCCGCGCAGGATCGCCGTGTAATTTCCTTGCGTCAGCACCGCTGCGATGGCGGATTCCCGCGCATCCTGGGGCGCGAGGCCCGTCGCCTCGATTTCGGCTTTCTGTGCATCCTGCCAGTTGTCGTCGGCCGCGATGATCGCGCCGTTGCTGTCGTGCAATTCCAGTGTCGGATCCTGCAGCGCTCCGCTGATTCCCGCTTGGATCAGGGTCGGCCCGATTCCGCGGACAATAACATGTGCGCTCCCATCGCCATTTACGCCCAGGCCGCCGCCAATGATGAATCCGGCAATCATAACGTTCCCGCCCAGGCCAACCGCACCGCGCGAGCTGAGGTTAACCAGCTTCGGAGCCGCCGCCGCGTTCAGATCGTAAACTTCGACAAGCCCGATGCCCGTGGTGGCACTCTTGCCGCGGAGAATGGCGGTGTAACTGCCCGGCGCGAGCGTTTGGAGAATGCCAGATTCTCGGGCATCGCTCGGAGGGACACCGGTCGCCTGAATTGCGGCAGCTTGTGTGTCCTGCCAGTCATCATTCGCAATCACGTTTCCGCCGATGTGCAGCTCCAGCGTCGGATCTTGCAGTGCCCCCTGCACGCCGACCGTTCCGAGCGAAGGACCCAGGCCGCGAATGAGGACTGTTTTGGTCGATCCGGGAGCGCCCGTCACGATGAAGCCGGCGATGAGAACGCTGTCGTCCGTTCCGACAAAAGCACGCGTAGAAATATTTTCAGACCGCGCGCTCCGCACGAATGATTGGGCGTTGTTTGGATCCGTCAGCGAGCTGAATTCCGACAAGTTATCTTCGCGATCTAGATCGGCGTCACCGGCTTGGCCACCGACTCCAGGGGTGTTGATCTGAGCGAGCGAAAGATGGGCCGCCTGCCACGCCGTAAAGTTTACCTGCGGGGCAATGCCCACTCGCGCGATGAAGGGATCGGGATTGCCGGTACGCGTGTCCACCCAGATCGGAACCGCGGGCACATTGGTGTTGGTTGACTCCGCGATTCCGAGGTAATCGCCTAGCATGTATCCGGCATCCGTCAACGGAGCGAGCGACGCATCGGTCGAAACAGAGGTAAGTCGGTTGTTCGGTTGCCAGGTCGCGCCGCCGTCAAATGATTGGGCCAGGTACATGTCCACCATCGTAGGGGAACCGGGGTTAGCG
>JACCXL010000247.1 GCA_013697015.1 Chthoniobacterales bacterium
AGAGCACCGCAAGGTGGAAGAGCAAGATGGGCGCGTGCAGGCACAGGAAGCAACGATTGCCGAACTAAAGTCTGCTGTCGCGAAGCAACAGGCGACTGGTGCCCAGCAGAAGAACGACCTTGAGGCCAGAATCGCGCAGCAACGGAACGACTTTCAGGCGAGGGTTACGCAGCAACAGAAGCAGATCGAAGCTCTGGCCGCAGGTCTGGCCAAAGGACGCCCCGCTTGTAGAACGCGTCAGGCGTAGTAGTTACTCCGTTCTTTCGCCAGCTCTCCCAGGGCTTATGACCAAAAACTTCCTCTCCCGCCGAATCAACATTGCATCGTCCCTCCGACGCGCCCTGGTGGTTGTGCTGCTCGCCGTCGTCGCTGCCGGCGTTGTCCATGGGGCCGACCCGGGGCCGGCGGCTTCCAATTCTCCTGCTATGAATCCTTTGCTCTCGGAAAGCACGCTCCCGTATCATTACCCGCCCTTTGACCGCATCAAAGATGAGCACTTCGGGCCGGCGATGGAGCAGGGCATGGCTGAGCAGATCAGCGAAGTGGAAAAAATTGCTTCGAAGACGGAGCCCCCGACGTTTGAAAACACGATTGTCGCCTTGGAGCGCTCCGGCGTTCTATTGGCGCGAGTTGAGCGCATCTTCTCGAATATTGTCGGCGCCAACACGAATCCGGCTCTCCAAAAAATCGAGAGTGACATGGCACCAAAACTGTCCGCGCACCTCGATGCAATTCGGCTTAATAGCGCCCTCTTTGCGCGCGTCAAATCGGTTTACGACAAACGCGAAAAGCTCGGGCTGGATCCGGAATCGAGCTATTTGCTGGAGCGATACTACAAAGACTTCGTTCGCGCGGGTGCGAAGCTTTCCGACGGCGACAAGACCAAGTTGAAAGCGATGAACGCCGAGTTGGCGACGCTGCAGACGACCTTTGAGCAAAACGTGCTGAAAGAAAAAAACGCGGCCTCCGTGGTGGTGGATAATCGCGCGGACCTGGCCGGTTTGTCAGAGAACGAAATCGCGGCGACGGCGGCAGCGGCGAAGGAAGAAAAGAAGGACGGGAAATTCGTCATCCGAATCATGAATACAAGCGGCCAGCCCTCACTGGCGGGGTTGGAGAATCGCGCCCTGCGGGAGCGGATCATGCAGGCCTCGCTCACTCGCAACAGCAAGGGCGGTGAGTTCGACAATCGCGAAGTGGTGACTCGCACCGCCCGGTTGCGCGCAGAACGCGCGACCCTCCTCGGCTATGCGAATCACGCCGCCTATCAGCTGGAAGATCAAACGGCGGGCAGCGTTGCCACCGTCAACAAATTGCTCGCGGATCTGGCGCCGCCGGCCGTCGCAAATGCCAAGCGCGAAGCTGCCGATATGCAGAAGGTGATCGACGCGGAGCACGGCGCTTTCCAGCTGGGCGCAGCCGATTGGGATTTCTATTCCGAGAAGGTGCGCAAGGCGCGCTATGCTTTCGATGAATCGCAACTGCGGCCCTATTTCGAACTGAACCATGTCCTGATCGACGGCGTCTTTTTCGCGGCCGGAAAACTCTACGGCCTCACGTTCAAAGAGCGTAAGGATTTCCCGGTTTATCAGCCTGATGTGCGGGTTTTTGAGGTTTTTGATGCGGATAAACGGCCGCTCGCCTTGTTCCTGGTCGACTATTATGCGCGTCCTTCAAAACGGGGCGGTGCCTGGATGAATGAGTATATGCCGCAGAGCGATCTTTTCGGCACCAAACCGGTGGTCGCAAACCATCTGAATATTCCGAAACCTCCAGCCGGCGAGCCAACGCTGCTGACTTTTGACGAAGTCACGACAGCGTTCCACGAGTTCGGGCACGCGCTACACGGCATGTTTTCGCACGTGAAATATCCACGCTTCAGCGGCACGAGCGTCCCGCGTGACTTCGTTGAATATCCCTCGCAGGTAAATGAAATGTGGGCGGACTGGCCGGAAGTGCTGAAGAATTACGCCAAGCACTATAAGACGGGAGAACCGATGCCGCCCCCGTTGCTCGACAAACTGGTCGCAACGCAAAAGTATAATCAGGGATTTAAAACGACGGAATATCTGGCCGCGTCCCTCTTGGACCAGGCATGGCATCAACTGAAGCCCGATGAAGTCCGCACCGATACGCTCGCTTTCGAAGCGGAAGCGCTG
>JACCXL010000263.1 GCA_013697015.1 Chthoniobacterales bacterium
TATGACGATGGCGAGAAGGTGGCGGCTGGATTTTCGCCGGCGATGAGCGGGCAATATTTCGTGGCGGTGGATTTACGCGAAGGCGAAGAGTCGACGTGCTGTCTTGTTTATTCCTATAAGTAATGAGCAGGCGGAGCGGGGGAAGGTTTGCACGGGTGCAAAGCTGGCTGCAAAAAGCGCCGGCCATTTTTGTGGCGAGCAGCGTGCTGGCCGCATGCGCAGGAGGGAATCACAGTCCGCTCACGGCCAACGGCGGCAAACTCTTCTCGGTCACAGCCCAGAAGACCGCTTTTTTTAAGTATGGCCCGCAGCAGGGGAACGGGCCTGACAGCGAATTGCCTCGAGACACGCTCGTTACTCTGATTCGTCCCTCTTTCGGATACTCCAAGGTGCAGCTAGTAAACGATGGACAGCAGGGATTTGTCGCCAGCGACGACATCAAGATCGCGCCGGCTACGCTCGTCGCCGCGCTCACCGCGCCGCCGCCCGATCCCACGGTCCCGAGAGCGCCAGGCGGGAAGCGCTTTAGGTTAAATACGAACGATCCACGGCTCGCGCCCCCGCCCGAGCAACTGCCTGATCCCGACCTGCCGCCGGAAAGTTCGCCGCGGTAGCCCGCGCGATCGTAGACTTTCTCTCGCCGGTCTCGTTAGGTATGCTGCGCGCTTCAATTCATGATATCGACCGAGGTCTTCTATGAAGGGCACGTGCAAGGCGTTGGCTTCCGTTACACCGTGAAGCAGATTGCGAAAGGCTTCGATGTGACCGGCTGGGTGCGCAATCTGCCGGATGGCCGCGTGGAATTGCGCGCCACCGGCGCGGAGGAGGAGGTGCGCGCTTTCCTCGGTGCGATTGGCGAAAGCGAATTGCGCGCGCACATTCACAAGCAAACCGAATCCGCGGTGTCACCGCCGCCGGTCGGGCCGAAAGGATTTCAGATCGGATATGACTGACGCGATCACGGTAACTTCGGTGAGCAAAAGCTTCCCGATACCATTCCAGCGCCGCCCGATGGTGGCGGTGCGCGACGTCAGCTTCCGCGTGGAAGCGGGACAGGTCTACGGCTTGCTCGGGCCAAACGGTTCCGGCAAAAGCACGACGCTCAAGATGATCCTCGGTCTGGTGCGGCCAACGCGGGGGACGACCGAAATTTTCGGACGTGACAGCGAGTTTGTTGCGAGCCGCACCTCGGTCGGTTTTCTGCCGGAGAGCCCCTACTTTCCCAAATATTTGACCGGGGAGGAGATGCTTCGTTTCTACGGCAAAGTTTGCGGGTTGGGCGGCTCGGAATTGAGGACACGAATCGACACATTGCTGGAACTCGTCCGCCTAACGAACGCACGCACTCGCCGGCTGGGCGGTTATTCCAAGGGCATGCTTCAGCGCATCGGCCTGGCGCAGGCGTTGATCAACGATCCGAAAGTCGTGATCCTCGATGAACCGACCGCCGGCGTGGATCCAGCGGGATCGCGCGAGATTCGCGACCTGATCCTCGATTTGAAAGCGCGCGGCATGACCGTGCTTCTTTCGTCTCACTTGCTCGAACAGGTACAGGAAGTGTGCGACCGCGTCGGCATTCTGGCGCAGGGCGAGCTCGTCCGCGAAGGTCCGCTGCGAGAGCTGATCGCGATCGAAAATCGCACACAGCTTGTGCTGGAGAATGCTTCGGTTGAACTAATTGGCGAAATCGAAACCCGTGCGCTGGCCGCGGGTGCGCAGGTGGTCGAGAAGCGCAATTCGGAGACCACGCTGGAGAAGCTTTTTCTGGAGGCAACGCAATCTGCCACGCGCCGTTGAGCGAAAAATCGTGAGCGAACTCCCACACACCGCATTTTCACTGCGCCGCGTCGGAGCGTTGACCTCGAATACGCTGCGCGAGCTGACGCGGCTGCGCGTATTTTATGTGCTGCTGCTTTTCGCGTTACTGCTGATCGGGAGCTCGTTTTTCCTGGCGCGCATGACGTTCCAGCAAGAGTTCCAAGTCCTGAAGGACATCTCGCTGGGCGCGATAAACATTCTCACGTCCGTTCTCGCGATCGTCGCGACCGCGCGATTGCTCCCGCAAGAGATCGAGGATCGAACGATCTACACGATTCTGGCCAAGCCGGTCCATCGCGGTGAATACATGCTGGGCAAACTGGCCGGCGTGCTCTTGCTGCTGGCCATTACCACACTCCTGATGAGCGCGCTTTTCCTGGCGGTGCTTTATGTGCGTGAACACACCGTGCTGGCTGAGACGGCGCGTCAAATGCGTGCGGCGCCGCCTGACCATCTCGAGGAAGCGTTGCGCAACGTGCGCGCCTCCGCGTTCAACCTCAATCTTCTGCCCGGGATCGCGATTATCTTCCTGAAGGCTGCGTTGCTCGCTGCCCTCACGCTTTTCGTCTCCACGTTTGCGACCTCGAATATTTTCGCGGTCGTGGTGATGGTCTTTGTTTATTTCATCGGGCACCTGGAAGGGACCGCGCGCGAATACTGGCAGCAGGAACACGGCACCGGTTGGATCGCGAGCACGTTTCTGGGTTTGGTGGCACTCCTCTTTCCGGATCTTCAGTTGTTCAATCTGGTCGATGATGTGGTCGCTGGCACTCCCATCCTGCCGGCGCTCTTCGCGAAAACCGCGGCGCTCGGCGGATTTTACGTGACGCTTTATTTCCTGCTCGCGTGGGCGGTCTTTTATCGGAGAGAATTGTGATTCGCGGCCTGCTCATCCTGTCCATTCTTCTGGTTACCGGCCTCGCCAAGATTCCGGTCGAAGCGGCAATTTCGGCCGAACACCGGCGAGAACATTTCCGGGCCGTCGAGTTCGGGTTGGGTTTGCGCGAGCAGGTCGGGCAGCTCGGATTCATCGCGGCGCTGAGCGGGTTTCGCGCGCTGGTAGCCGACTTCGTTTTCATTCAGGCGCACGTCGCCTGGGAACGAACGGAATGGGGACGGGTCTTGCTGCTCTTTCGCCAGGTAACGACGCTGCAGCCGCGCGCGATTCTGTTTTGGGACATGGCTGCCTGGCATATGGCGTGGAATGCCAGCGTCGCAGCGATGAACGATCCGGCCCAGCCGCGCTTGGCGTTGCGCTTGCGCGCACAGCGGGAGTATTTCGATTTAGGCCGCGATTTTTTGGAGCGCGGAATCCGAAATAATCCGGAAAAGCCGCAGCTCTACGAAGCACTCGGGAGGCTTTATCGCGATAAGTATCATGATCATGCGCATGCGGCGGAATATTTCGAGCAGGCGGCGGCTTTGCCTGACGCGCCGAGCTATGACAGGCGCTTTGCCGCCTATGAGCTCTCGTATTGTGCGGGCCGGGAACAGGAAGCGTACGAGCGCTTACATCGACTCTACCAGAGCGGCGAACGTGAACGCCTCCCCACCTTGCTCAAGCGTCTCAAGTTTCTGGAAGAGCAACTGCACGTGCCGCTGGCTGAACGCATCCCCGACCAGTTGCCGGCGGACACTCCGAAGCGCTGATGCGGTACGCGATCTTCAGCGATCTGCACGCGAACCTCGAGGCGACCGAAGCCGTTTTGCAGGACGCTCGGGAGCGTGAATGCACGCATTTTGTTTGTCTGGGAGATGTGGTCGGATACAACGCCAATCCGCACGAGTGCGTGGAAATCGTGCGCGCAATGGATTGCCCCGTCGTGCAGGGAAACCACGACGAACAAGCGTCGCTGGCGGCCTCTTCGCGTGGATTTAATGAGCTCGCGGAGCGCGCCATCGACTGGACGCGCGAGCATTTGACCGAGGCGGACAAAGAGTGGCTGCGCGATCTGCGAATGTCGCGTCAGATCCGGGATTTTACGATCGTGCACGCGACCCTCGATACCCCGAAGCAATGGGGTTACGTCTTCAATAATCTCGACGCGGCCGCCAGTTTCACCTACCAGCACACGACGGTGTGTTTCTTCGGCCATACCCATGTCCCAGGTGCTTTTGTGCGGGACGAAGCGGTGAAACGGATTCGGGTGGATCATCTGCAAATCGAAAGCGGGAAAAAATATTTCATTAACGCCGGCAGTGTCGGCCAACCGCGCGACGGCGACTGGCGGGCTGCCTATTGCATTTACGATCTCGAGCGGATCATCGTGGAACAGCGGCGCTTGAAATACGACATGGCCGCCGCGCAGAAGAAAATCATCGAGGCGGGGCTGCCGCGCCTGCTAGCCGAACGCCTGCAGCTCGGTCGATGAGCGCTTTGAGACGCGGCCGTTGAGTGCAGCGATCAGATCGATTCTGGTGATCAAGCCGAGTTCGCTCGGCGATGTCGTGCACACGCTGCCGGCAGTCGCCCGCCTCCGCGCCGCCCATCCCGAAGCTAAAATTACCTGGGTGATCAATCCGGAATGGGCGCCGCTCCTCCGGGGAAATCCCGACATCGATCACGTGCACATTTTCCCGCGGGGAGACTTGCGGGGCTTGGGCGCGCCGCGAAGTCTGATCCCATGGGTGGTGCAAACTCGCGCCCTCAAGCCGGATGTGGCGGCAGATTTTCAAGGACTGCTGCGCAGCGCCTTGATCGCAAAAATCAGCGGGGCGAAGGGGTGCTACGGCATGAGCGACAGCCGCGAGGGCTCACGCTGGTTTTACGATCACGTGACGCAGGTGGATCGCCGGGCTCACGCCGTCGACCGTTATCTCGAGCTCGCGACACAGTTGGGTGCGAAGGCCGATTCGCCTGTGCGCTTCGCTCTTCCGACCGGCGATCCGCTGCCGCGCTTCGATTCATATCCGCCGTTCGTTGCCCTGCATCCTTTCGCGCGAGGCGAGCGGAAGTCGCTCTCTCCTCCGGTCATTGAGCAACTCTGTGCCGCGCTCGCTCCTATTCGCGTCGTGATCGTCGGCCGGTCCTCCCGGCGTCTCGGTGTCCCAGATAATTGTGTGAACCTCACGAATCAGACATCGCTTCTGCAACTTGTCTGGGTCCTGCGCGCGGCTGCGTTCACCATCAGTGTGGATAGCGGGCCGATGCACATTGCCGCGGCTGTCACGGACAATCTTCTCTCCATTCACACGTGGACTGATCCCGCGCGCGTCGGTCCCTACAATCGGGCGGCATGGATCTGGAAAAACGGCGAGGTGAAGCGGGTCAGCGAACTGGACGGCGCGATCGGCAAGAGAAAACGGAGATCGTTTCGCGCCGCCGATATCGGC
>JACCXL010000316.1 GCA_013697015.1 Chthoniobacterales bacterium
GAATGATCGACATCAATGGATTGCCCATGAACACCGAGATGCCGGACAACCGACCCTTCCCAATGAAGATGGGAACGGACGCTCAAAAACGCTTCACCGTGACGATCGATGGCAAGCTCGTCGCGCTGGGGGCAGTAACTGAGGGAAGCGGCGGACCCGTGCTCAAACCCGAAGCCGGTGATCGCGCGATCTTCAGCATCAGCCGAAGCTTGATCAGCTGGCCGACTCCGTTCAAGTTGAATTTCATGACCGGCCATGCGCCGTCCTGGAAGCGGCATATGTACTACCGCCTCACGTGGCAAAAGCCGGACGGGAGCAAACTCGAGATGCTCTGGCGCTATGAGCAGTGGTTCTACGGAACCGACGGATGGGCGAGCGCTTCATGACACATGAGGGAAGCACGGGGTTACTTTGGGCGAAGGTAGATCCGTGATCTATGCCTTGCAGTAAATCTCGGCTCCCGTATCGCAATTCACCGGATTTTTGTTCCTTCTGCCGTTTTCTACTTTAGCCTTTCCGCTTTCTAACTGCTGCTTGGCGCCCAAAGAAAATCGAGCAACTACACGGCGGAAAGCCGCGATCACACCACCATCAACTGCGCCAGGCCGCTCAGTCACTTGTGCCGGCAGCGCTCCGATTCTGAATTCTGATCGCTGACGTCCGACCCTGACTTCATTCTACTTTGATTTGCTCGCGCCGCTCACCTACCCTTTCGGGCTTCGTCTATGTCGCACGCGTCCCCGCGGCTCCATTCTACTTCCTACTTCAGACTTTATACTTTCTACTTTTGCCTTGAGCACCACACGACTTTCCATCCTGACGCTGGTGGCGATGATCGCGTTCGCAGGAAACTCCCTGCTCTGCCGATTGGCCCTGAAGCAAACCGGCATCGACGCGGCCAGCTTTACGTTCGTCCGCATCTTCTCCGGCGCCGTTGCGCTTTGGCTAATCGCGACGATGCGCCACGCGAGATCTGTAGCGGCAATACAACGTGCTGGGAAGCCGTTGGATGGACTGCATAGCCCGAGGGGAATTCGGGTGAGCGTCTCGGGAGAGCACGAATCAATCTATGACCGTCGAAACCTTGGAGGCAACTGGCCGTCCGCGCTGGCGCTCTTCACCTATGCAGCTGCCTTTTCGTTTGCGTACGTCAGTCTCTCTGCCGGAACGGGGGCATTGCTGTTGTTTGGCGCTGTCCAGGCAACGATGATTCTCTGGGGCCTGCGACGCGGTGAACGGTTATGCGTGCGACAGCTCGTTGGTCTTGCCTTGGCGTTAATTGGGCTTGTCGCGCTTTTGTTTCCCGGGCTTTCAGCTCCGCCGCTGACCGGTTCGATCTTAATGCTCGGCGCCGGTGTGGCTTGGGGCATTTATTCGCTGCGCGGAAAAGCTGCCGGCGATGCCATCGCCGCAACGACCGGCAATTTCCTGCGCGCGGTCCCATTGGCTGCCCTTCTGAGTATCGCGTTGTTCCCGTGGACGCACATTGATCGTGCGGGCACCGGTTACGCCGTCCTCTCCGGAGCTATCGCTTCGGGTCTCGGCTATGTGATCTGGTATATCGCGTTGCCCGGTTTGAAAGCGGCCAGCGCCGCCACGGTTCAACTGAGCGCGCCGGTCCTCGCGGCCACGGGCGGGATCCTCTTGCTCGGCGAACCGATCACTCTGCGTTATCTTTTTGCGTCAATCGCGGTATTGGGCGGAATCGCGCTCGTCGTGCTGAAAAGAATAAGCGGGCTAGAGCCGGCGGTCTCCAACGGTCACGGTAGCGCCGCTCGGGCAGCTTCGAGAATAAGGTTCCGATGAACCTCCTCGGTGCAAGCCGCGCCGAGGCGGGGGAGCTACTCGTTCTCGCGGCTTTCCGGGCCGAACCTGTCCTGAAGTGTGACCCTCGCGCGGGCCACGAGGTTCTTCGCCCGATCCACTCCTCCACTCGTCTCGACATGGATTTGGTCGAACGCGCGATCCATCGCCGCTTTCACCGTCGCGGCCGTCCCACCCTTTTCACACTCTCGCACCAGCACGCCTTCCAAGCGCGCGATCATGGCGTCCACCGTATGGTTGGGATTCACCGAGACGACCGCCGAATCGTGGGTCTGGATCGCGCTGTAGACCCCGATCACTTCTTCGCTGTGGGCCGACCATCGAAGCACCTGATAGAAACGCGCGCCTTCACGCTCGCCTTTGACGACAAGGTCGAT